>NZ_JBFTJT010000008.1:0-235099 GCF_056395565.1 Paenarthrobacter sp. 10L412
GCCGAAGGAAAACGCCACAACCAGGCAATCATTGCCCTGGCACGACGCCGCTGTGACACCCTCTACGCAATGCTCCGCGACGGCGCCCTCTACCAACCCCCAACACCCGCCACCACTTGACGAAAAACATAGGGGCACTCTCACATCCCCACCGCCTTTTCGCATCCCTCTCTCACATCCCCACCGCCTTTTCGCATCCCTCTCTCACATCCCCACACGTCTCCCCCAACGTTCTCTCACATCCCCACGGTGGCCGTTGCGGTCGGACTCTCCTCGCTGGCCCGTGGTTGCACGTCGGAATTGCGGCCCACTGGTCTTGGCAGAGGCAACCCGCTGAGGGGAAATGCAAGAGCATCCGGCAGAAATGGGCACGATGTGAGAGAACATCCGGTCCCCCAAATCAGCCCCTGACGGAAACTTCTGCTGACGCGCTGAAATGCAGGCTTCCGGGTGCCAGCCAGAACGTGCTTTCACATTCCGGGTGACCGCTCGGCCCGTTTCCCCTTCACCATCGAAAGAAAAATCAACCCAACCCCAGGATCCACCGCCAAACGGATGCTCCTCCGAGCAACGGCCAAAACCTTGCGGGACGCGAGAGAACGTTCCTCAAGAACCTGCAGGACGCGAGAGAACGTTCCGCAGAAACCTGCAGGACGTGAGAGAACGTTCAGAGGCGGGGCGGCGGGTATCCGGAAGCGTGCGTCAAAGCGACGAAGGAGCAGCACGCCGAGGATGCGCGCCGCCCCGCCGCCACCAACGACCCGTAGGACGTGAGAGAACGCCGGTCAAGAACCTGCAGGACGTGAGCGAACGTTCCTCAAAAACCCGTGGGATGTGAGAGAAACGTTCACAGGCGGGGCGGCGGGTATCCGGAAGCGTGCGTCAAAGCGACGAAGGAGCAGCACGCCGAGGATGCGTGCCGCCCGCCGCTACGAAACTACTCGCCGAGGATTTCGGCGGCCTCCAGCCATTCGAGCTCCAGGCCTTCTTTCTCCTCCAGGAGTTCCTGCAGCTTGGCGTTGAGTTCGCCCAGTGCGTCGAAGTCCCCGGATTCGGACTTCGCGGCCATCTGGGTGTGGAGCTTTTCCTCCTGCTGCGCTATCTTGCCGAGCTGGCGGTCGATCCTGTTGAGGTCCTTGCGGGCTTCACGCTTCTCGGCTTCACTGGCGCCTGAAGCAACGGGCGTAGAGCCACCGCCCGCCGCCGTCGGTGCACCGGATCCCCCGCCAACAGCGCCGGAAGCCAGCGCCGCTTCACGAAGTTCGAGGTATTGGTCCACGCCGCCAGGCAAGCCACGGAGTTTGCCATCGCCAAGGAGTGCCATCTGGTTGTCCGTGACGCGCTCAAGCAGATACCTGTCGTGGCTCACCACAACCAGCGTGCCAGGCCAACCGTCCAGGACATCTTCGACGGCGGCCAGGGTGTCAGTATCGAGGTCGTTGGTGGGCTCGTCGAGCATCAGTACGTTGGGCTCCCCTACCAGCAGGCGCAGGAGTTGGAGTCGACGGCGCTCACCTCCGGAGAGGTCGCTGACGGGTGTCCACTGCTTTTCCTTGGTGAATCCGAGCTGCTCTACGAGCTGGCCGGCGGTGAATTCCTTACCGCCTACGCTGAAGGACCGCTTTTCCCGCTCGATCACCTCAATGACGCGCAGGTCCGAGACGTCGTCGAGCTCTTTCACGTCCTGGGTGAGCACGGCGGTGACCACGGTCTTGCCGCGTTTGACTTTCCCTGACGTGGGCTGGATTTCGCCGTTGAGGAGCTTGAGGAGGGTGGACTTGCCAGCCCCGTTGACGCCCACCAAACCAAGTCGTTCGCCAGGTGCGAGCCGCAGGGTGATGTTGTCGAAGAGTTTCTGCCCGTCCGCTCCGTCGACAAAATCAAGGGTCACGTTCTCAAGGTCCAGCACGTCTTTGCCCAGGCGGGCAGTTGCCATCTTGCTGAGGGCGACGGAATCCCGGGGATCCGGCACGTCAGCAATGAGGTCGTTGGCTGCTTCGATGCGGAACTTGGGCTTGGCAGTCCGGGCCGGGGCGCCGCGCCTGAGCCAGGCCAGTTCCTTTTTAACGAGCTGCTGGCGTTTACCTTCGACGACGGCGGCCATCCGGTCGCGCTCGGCGCGCGCCAAAACGTAGGCGGCGTATCCGCCGTCGAACATGTCCACCATGGCGTCGTGGACTTCCCAGGTGTAGTTGCAGACTTCGTCAAGGAACCAGCGATCGTGTGTGACCACCAGGAACGCCCCTTGGTTGGCGCGCCAGCGCGTCTTGAGGTGTTTTGCCAGCCAGGCCACGCCCTCGACGTCGAGGTGGTTGGTGGGTTCGTCCAGCATGATGACGTCGTGGTCTTCGATGAGGAGCTTGGCCAGCGCTACACGGCGCTTTTGCCCGCCGGAGAGTGCATGTACGTTGGCGTGCCAATCGACGTCGGCAACCAAACCGCCCATGACTTCGCGGATCTTGGGGTTGGCCGCCCATTCGTGGTCCGCGCGGTCGCCGACGATCGCAGCGCCGACTGTCAGGTCGCCGTCGAGCACGTCGCCTTGGTCAAGGTAGCCGACGTTGACGTCCCCGCGTTTGGTGACGCGGCCGGAGTCGGGCGTCGAGCGCAAGGCGAGCAAACGCATGAGGGTCGATTTTCCGTCACCGTTGCGGCCGACCATGCCGATGCGGTCGCCATCCTCCAAACCGAGGGTGACGCCGTCGAGGACAGTGCGGGTCGCGAACGAAACGGTGAGGTTTTCGCCGCCAAGCAGGTGGGCCAATGGGTACTACTTTCTACTGCTGGAATGCGGGAGCTACTAAAGGAGGGTATCGGAGATGATCCGGGCGCCGGGCACGGGTCCGTGGACGGCAACTGCAGTGTGGCCTCGATGGCTCAGCTCTTCAGCGAGGACGCTGGCGGACACCGAGTCCCTGGCGAGCAGCGCGATGGTGGGCCCGGAGCCGGAGACCATACCTGCCAGGGCGCCCCTGGCTTCGCCCAAGCCGATGGTGTCCCTCAGCTGTGGGGCAAGCGCGATGGATGCCCGCTGGAGATCATTGATCAGCACCCGGCTGAGGGCCTCGGGATCGCCGTGGCGCAGGGCCTGGAGGATGGTGGGGTCAACGTCCACGGGCTCCGGAATTTCCACGCCTTCGGAGTCGCGGAGTCCGTCGAGGGTGTGGAACACGTCAGGCGTGGACAGCCCGTAGTCTGCAAATACCAGCACCCAGTCCATTTGTGCCTTCGCCAGTGCGGGCGACAATTTGTCGCCAACACCGAGTCCGACGGCGGTCCCGCCCAGCAGCGAGAACGGAACGTCCGCGCCCAGTTCGGCTGCCAGGTGAGCGAGTTCCTCACGGGAAAGGCCGCTGTTCCACAGGGCATCGCACGCAAGCAAGGTAGCGGCGGCGTCGGCGGAGCCCCCACCCATACCTCCGGCAACCGGCACGCGCTTGGTGATTTCAAGGTGGACGCCGGTTGGTTTCTCGGATAGCTCAGCCATGATGGCTGCCGCCTTGTACGCCAGGTTGCTTTCGTCCAGGGGAATATCGACGCCGTCCAGGTCCAGCGTGCTGTTGGGGCTGATGCTGACGGTAATTCCCTCAGCCTCGGTGCTGGTGGCTGCCACTTCCTCGTACAAGGAAACGGCCAGGTAGACGCTTGCCACGGAGTGGTAGCCGTCGGGGCGCAACGGACCAACGCTCAGGGAAACGTTGATCTTCCCGGGCGCTTTGACCCGGACTGTCCGGGCATGGAAGCGATCGCCTACGTATGGCAGGCCGCTGGGTTTGCGGGTGTTCGGACTCATGCGTCCGCTGGGTGGCGGGCTTCGGCAATCCGGACGTAGGCAGAGATGTCCAGGACCTCGCCCCGGGCTGTGGGATCAACGCCTGCGGCGACGAGGCACCGTTCGGCCTCTGCCGCGCTGCCGGCCCAGCCAGCCAACGCTGCACGGAGCGTCTTTCGACGCTGGGCGAAAGCGGCGTCAATGACAGCAAACACTTGCTCCCGGGTGGCGTGCGTGGCGGGTGGGTCATGGCGCGTAAAGGCAACGAGTCCTGAGTGGATCTTCGGAGCAGGCCAAAACACGTTCATGCCGATCACGCCGGCCTTGCGCATGTGCCCGTACCAGGCAGCCTTGACCGAGGGCACGCCGTAGATCTTGCTGCCGGGAGTTGCTGCCAGGCGGTCTGCGACCTCGTCCTGGACCATGACCAGGCCGTGCTGCAGGCTCGGGAAGTGTTGCAGTAAGTGCAGCACCACGGGGACGGCCACGTTATATGGGAGGTTGGCCACCAGTGCTGTCGGCTGCACTGGCAGTTCCGTGACCCTCATGGCGTCCGAGAGGACCAGGTGGAAGTTCTCTTCAGCCTCGGGTCGCCATGCACGAACAGTTTCGGGGAGCTTCCTGGCGAGCACGGGATCAATTTCAACGGCCACAACAGTCTTCGCCGCGTCCAGCAGGCCAAGCGTCAGGGAGCCGAGGCCCGGGCCCACCTCAAGCACGGTTTCCCCGGCGTCGATATTGGCGGCTGAGACGATCCTGCGGATCGTATTACCGTCAATGACAAAGTTCTGGCCCAACGTCTTGGTGGGGCGGACACCGATTTCCTCGGCTAACCGTCGGATATCTGTGGCGCCCATCAAAGGCACGACGGCGGCGGGTTCGGAATTCGGTTCAGTCACCTAGGTATCGTATCGTCTGTGCGGGGTCACGCTGCGTGCGCGCAGCCCCAGTCGCTGAGGCCGTTCCTGGCGTAGAGGCGGTTGGCGATATCGATCTGCTGTGCTTTGGTGGCAAGGTTGGCCGTGGGAGCGTAGGCGCCGCCGCCATTGGCCAGCCAGGTGGGGCTGGAGAACTGCAGCCCGCCGTAGTAACCGTTGCCGGAGTTGATGGACCAGTTTCCGCCGGACTCACACTGGGCGATCCTGTCCCACATGGCTTCGTTCGGGGCTCCGGTGGGACCACTGGAAGTGGCAGCCTTGGCAGCGACGGGGCGAGCCTTCGTTCCGACGGCGATCTTTTCGGTGACGGGCTGGGTGGTGACATTGCTGGAAACAAGGGTGCGGGAAGCTTCACGACCATCCACCAAGACCAGCTTGAAGGTCTTCACAACGGAACCTGCGACGCCCTTTTGGGTCACTTTCTCGTCGCCCTTGTAGAGCTCGGCACTATCGGTGCTCACGCTTTCGAACGGCACTTCCTCAGTGGCTTCGGCGGTCTTGCTGGTGTCCACGCGGGAGACCTTGATCACCATGTCCTGGATGACCGGTGCGTTTCCGGGCTGGGAGACGCGGTCGCTGGCGCCCAGTGTGACTCCGGCGTCCTTCAGGACGGTGGCGACGTCGGGCGCCGTCGTGGTGGTGCTGGTGTCCTTGCCGTCAGCTACCAAGCTGATGGTCTTGGGTGTGGAGATGGAAACGAAGGAGCCCGTGACGGCCAGGGAGGCGTCCTTGGGCTGGGAGATTTCGGAGGAGCTCGCGACTCCCAGTTCACTCACCAGGCCGGCGACGTCCGGGGCGTTGGTGTTGACGGTCTTGCGGGCGCCATCCAATTCGATGGAGACGGCCTTGGCGAGGTTGATGTTGACCACCGAGCCGTTTTCCACCTGGGTAGCAAGATCCGGGGAAACACGGTCTGCGTCCTTCAGCTCGACCTTGGCTGCTTTGACCACTTGGTCAACAGTGCCGCCGAAGGTCTGGATGGAGCTCACCTTGCCATCAACGTTCAGGGTGATGGTCTTGTTGTTGCCCACGAAGGCGACTACACCGACCACCAGTGCTGCAACAACCAGCAACTGGGCACCGACTTTGAGAAAGCTGAACTTGCCATCCGTTGTGAAGAACTTGATCACGATTGCCCATAACTCTCAGACCGTCCGGGCACGGGGAAAAGCGCAAAAAATAATGCCAGCCGCAAAACTGAGGGGCCAGGCAAAAAAGCCTGGTCCCACCCTCTGCTGCCGGCATCTGCGCCGCCAAATACATTCAACTAAAGAGCCCGGACGAATCCGGACCAGTTTTCCGAAGGCCTTCCCCGACCCCGGCTACTTGTTGTACACAGTAACCGATCTGTTATAAACGGACCAAGAATTCTACATACCGGGTATTCATCGCCGTCACTCCCACAGACGTTCGAATGCCCCCGATCAGCCCCAGGATCCGTAGGCATTTACGGTATTTTGAGCAAGCCTGGCGCAAAGTTCCGAAAGGTCATCTTCTGTCACTTCCGCCATTGAGCGAACTGTGTACGGCACCATGTAGCTCGCATTTGGCCGGCCGCGGTACGGGTGTGGCGTGAGGAATGGCGAATCTGTTTCCACCAGGATCCGGCTGGGCTCCGCAATGGACAACGCTGCCCTGAGGTTGCCCGCATTCTTGAACGTCATGGTCCCCGCAAAGGACATGTACCAGCCATTGTCATTGCAGATGCGGGCGAGTTCCTCGTCACCGGAGAAGCAGTGGAAAACTACCCGCTCAGGGGCGCCTTCCTCATTCAGCACCTGCACTACGTCATCGTGGGCGTCGCGGTCGTGGATCTGCAGCGTGAGGCCAAGCCGCTTGGCGATGTCGATGTGCCTTCGGAAGGAATACCGTTGATGTGTCAGGCCCTCACCGTGGGTTCGGAAGAAGTCCAATCCTGTCTCGCCGATGGCACGGATCCGCGGGTGGGCGGCCAGTTCCTCGATCTCTGCCAGCGCCGATTCCAGCTCCCCCCGCCCCGCGTAGACGGGTGCGTCGTTGGGGTGGATGGCAACGGCTCCCAACAAACGGGCATCGGCCTGGACGGCTTGCACTGTGAAACGCGAGGATTCCAGGTCGCAGCCAACCTGGATCGCCCCTTGGACACCAACAGCTTCGGCGGCATCCATGGCGTCCGCAACGCCGACTTCGATCAAACCGTGCCGGAAGTCCAAGTGGGTGTGGTTGTCCATCACCGGGACGGGAAGCGGTTCCGGGGCTGGCGGGTACTCTTTGCGGGAATCCGATGCTTCTGTTGCACCGGAGGACGCGCGGTAGGGAGCGGGAGCGAGGGAATTGCACATGTTCCCACCTTAATCGGACCGCGGTCCCCCATGCTTCGGGACAAATTCCAGTTGGCACATAAATTCCCGGAGCACTATGTCAGGGACGGCCAAAGTCTGGGTAGTCTGGAACGGACAGACGGCCGACACCGGCGTTGGCCACGGCTGAAGGGCAATCCATGGAGTCCAAGCGACAAGTCACCGTTGAACCTTCCCCACTTCAGGGCGAGGCGTACAGTGCGCTGCCCCGGGATGCCGCCTTGCTCAATGGACACAAGCCGCAGGTCATGGACGCCGAACGTTTCCACGACGCCAGCGAGCGCATCCTGGCATCCATCGGCAAGGTCATCGACGGCAAGGCGGACGCCGCAAAACTGGCCTTGACAGTTCTCCTGGCCCAAGGCCATCTCCTGCTGGAGGATGTGCCCGGTGTTGGCAAGACCTTGTTGGCGAAGACGCTGGCCCGGACCGTGGACTGCACTGTGTCCCGTATCCAGTTCACCCCGGATCTGTTGCCTTCTGATGTGACGGGCGTGTCCATCTACAACCAGTCTTCGCGGCAGTTCGAGTTCCGGCCGGGTGCCGTGTTCGCGAACATCGTGATCGGCGACGAAATCAACCGTGCCTCGGCCAAGACGCAATCCGCGCTCCTGGAGTGCATGGAAGAGCATCAGGTGACGGTTGACGGGCATTCGTACCAGCTGGGATTGCCGTTCATGGTGGTGGCGACGCAGAATCCCATCGAAATGGAGGGCACTTATCCGCTGCCCGAAGCCCAGCGCGACCGCTTCATGGCAAGGATTTCCATGGGCTATCCGGACAGGGATGCCGAGATCGAGATGTTGGAAACGCATCAGGCAGCCTCTCCCCTCATCAACGTAACCCCAGTGGTCACAGCGGCCGATGTGGCAGCCATGATTGCAGCCGTCCAGCAGGTCTACGTATCCACGGCCATCAAGGAATACACGGTGGCGATTGGCCGGGCCACGCGTGAAAGTGCCCGCCTTCGGCTCGGCGCAAGCCCGCGGTCCTTGCTGCAGTTGCTGCGCGCCGCGAAGGCCACGGCAGCTTTGGACGGACGCGATTTCGTCCTTCCCGACGACGTCGTGGACGTCGCCGAATCGGTACTCGCCCACCGCATCATCCTGGACCGCAAGGCTGCGAGTTCCGGCGATACGCCCCAAACCGTCCTGCGGGGCATCCTCGCTTCCCTCCCGGTTGCCCAGGAACCGCCTGGCGCGTGGCGCAGGGACAAGCAAAGCGCATAGGAGACAACGGGCATGGCACTCGTGGATCGGCTCCCCAAGCATTTGTTCACCAGCCGCGGCTGGGGATTGCTCTCCGCCGGGGTCCTCTCGCTGGTCTGCGCTTACATTATGGGCAGACGTGATCTCCTGACTCTGGCCGTCTTCTTATTGATCCTTCCCTTGGTTGCGTTGGCCGGTGTTCGGGTGTTGAAACCCAAGTTCCAGGTGTACCGGGAATTCAATCCCTCCACCGTGGAAACGTCCACCGCCACCACCGTTCGTCTGGCGGTTGCCCGGTCCACGTTCTCCACGGGCCACGTGATCATGGAGGAACAACTGCCTCCACGGTTCGGTGATCCCCCGGCTTTCCGCTTCCCGGCCCGGTCTGCAACAGGCGGCACCAGCCGCTACGAATACCATCTGCGATCCGGCAAGCGGGGACAGTTCCGCATAGGTCCTGTTACTGCCGAGTTCAGCGACCCCTTCGGCTTGTCCCTGCGGCGTCATGCCATCGACAACGGCGACCTCCTCACCGTGACGCCGGCCGCCGTCGAACTTCCCGTAACGGGACTCGCCGGGGCGCGTGGGAACGATGGCGTAACGGCCACCCGGATCAGGGCGAACCCCAGCGACGACGACATCATGACCCGCGAATACCGGCATGGGGATCCGATGCGCCGCGTCCACTGGCCCGCCACGGCGCGGCATGGACAGCTTATGGTCCGCCAGGAGGAATCGGTCACCACTCCGGAAGCCACCATCATCCTTGACCAACGGTTCGCGGCGTTCGCGTCCGGCAGTGGCTCGGTTTTCAGCTCGCACGACGACGACTCCGACCTCGTGACCAGCCCGAATTTTGAGTGGGTTGTGACCGCGGCAATGTCCATCAGCGCGCACTTGGCCGAACGGAACTACTCGCTGCGCGTCCTGGACGCCTTCGGCAGCCCCGCCTTCATCCGCTCGCCGTCGGCACCGGACCCGGGCGTGGAAGAGTTCAGTGGCGCTGCCGGCCTTCATGCCATTGCCGAAGGTTTGGCCGCCATTGAGTTGAGCGGCCCAAAACACCACTGGGTTGACCACCACAGGGCCGGAGAAAACAGTCCGGAGCATGCCCAGCGCTCCCCCGAACCCACCGGTTCCATGCCTAACCGCAGTGGGGCATCCAACCGCAGTGGGGCATCGGAGGTATCGGGCCAGGAAAGCGTTGATTCCGTCTTCGACGACCGCCTCATGGACAAGCTCGCTGCACATCGTTTGCGCGGGCCGCTTCTTGCCTTGCTTGGCAATCTGACCCTGGCCGAGGCCAAGGCACTTGCTCCGGCGGCCGGCTATGGCGCCAACGCCTTCGCGATTGTAGTCACGGACCCTCAAAGCAACAACGAGTCCCGCAACCACGACTCCCGGACTCCGGACTCCCGCAACCCGGACTCCCGCAGCAGGGACGATGTCCTGGAAACCTTGAGGCAAGGCGGCTGGAAGGCTGTCTCCGTCACGTCGAAGACACCACTGACAGCGGCGTGGTCCGGCTTCGACGAAGGCGGCCTGCTGGTTGCTGCGAGCGCTGCAATGGACGTACGGCGCGGAGCGGCGGTGCCGC
Organism: Paenarthrobacter sp. 10L412; assembly: GCF_056395565.1. Taxonomy (NCBI): domain Bacteria; kingdom Bacillati; phylum Actinomycetota; class Actinomycetes; order Micrococcales; family Micrococcaceae; genus Paenarthrobacter; species Paenarthrobacter sp. 10L412. Next base: position 9,855 of record NZ_JBFTJT010000008.1, read on the forward strand.
GATGACCGCCACGTCCCATCGTGGGTCCCCCACCACGTACCAGCGGGGCCTACCCCAGCAGGGTGCCAGCGGAGACGGGCCTGCCCCCACTCCACTTCCACAACGACCGCAGGCTCCCGGCCTCTACCCGTGGATCATGGCTGGTTCGGTGGCCGTGGCTGTTCTCGGTGCAGCACTTTCACTGAATGGAGTATTCAGGGGCTGGGCCTGGTTCATGCCCCTGATCACCACGGTTGTAGCGGTGGCCCTGACGCTGGCCATCCTGCGGACCCTCCGGATCCAGCCTTTGGTTACAACGTTGGGCGCCTTGGCAGCGTTGGCCGGGATACTCAGTTTCACGTTCTGCCGGCAGGACAGCTTCCTGGGCTTTATTCCCACCACAGGGACCTTTGCCGCGGTAGGCCGGCTCATCAAACGGGCCGCCGAGACGGTTGTGTCCGAGAGCGCTCCGGTAGCCCCCAACGCGGGGATTGTCTTCGTCACCTGTGCCTGCCTGGGACTACTGGTGATCCTGATCGATGCTTTGGCCGTCCCGCTATCGATGCCGGCAGCCAGTGGAATCGGACTCCTTGCGGTCATGGTGGTTCCTGCAACCATTAAGCCGCAAAGCGTAGGTGTCGCAGGATTCGTTGGGGCCACCGTGGGATATCTGCTCATTCTTGGTTGCAGCCATTGGTTCGCCCCTGACGCCAGGCTGCAGTCCGGAGCACCACGAAGTTCCGGCCAGATCAGGCGTTCCCTGGTGACGGGGGCACTGGCCCTGGGTTTGGCGTTGGTTGTTCCGCTGGCCATTCCAGGGTTTGAAACCGGCACCTTCCCGCAAGGTTCACGGCTGAGCCCATGGGGTACCTCGAACGGCCTCAATCCGATGATCACACTGGGTAACAGCCTCCGGAGTCCCACGGGGGCAGGACGCATCACGTACTCCACCAGTTCCAGCGCAGCCACCTACCTGAGGTCCGTCACCGTTGACCACTTCGACGGCGAAACCTGGGCACCGGATGACCGCTCCGCCACAAGGCGGCCCGGCGTGGACCGGATAGAGCCGGGTTACTCCATCCAAGGAGAAGTCGTGAATGCGGTCACGTCCATCAACGCGGGTTTGTTCACCAGCCCGTACTTACCGGCGCCGTTCGCCCCCGTGTCCGTTAACGGGCTGAACGGCCGTTGGACCTGGGATCCGGCCACCCTCAGCATCATGAGCACCGAGACGAGCACACTGGCCCAACGGTATGTGGTCTTCTCGGCCGCACCCAAGATCACTGCACAGGCCCTGTCCCAAGCCACGGGTAAGCCAAAGTCCATTTCGGAGGACTTCCTCCGAGTTCCAGGGAACCTGCCAAGCATTGTGCGCCAGACGGCGGAGCAAGTCACGTCTTCGGCAGGCAACAACTACGCCAAGGCACTGGCCATCCAGAAATACTTGCGCTCCAGTGAATTCACGTATTCTCTTCAAGCTCCGGTGCAAAACGGGTATGACGGCAACGGGTTGTCCGTGCTGGCGGATTTCCTGGCGGTGAAGAGCGGCTATTGCGTCCACTTCTCCTCCGCCATGGCGGTGATGGCCCGCGTGGAGGGCATCCCCAGCCGTATCGCGGTGGGATACGCACCCGGCCGGCTGACGGGCGAGACCGTGGCTTTGGTTGGCCAGGGATCGTTCCCTGAGTATGAAGTAGACGCCCGTGATGCCCATGCCTGGCCGGAGCTCTACTTTGAAGGACTGGGATGGGTGCCCTTTGAGCCGACTCCATCGCGTGGCGTTGTTCCGGAATATGCCACCGAGTCCTCAGTCCCGGGCAGCCTGAGCACCAATGCTGACGAGAAGGACGTTCCAGGCACGGCAGTGACGCCTCCCCCGACCACCGTTCCGCTGCCGGGAGGCGACGCGCAAACTGCTGGCTCTGCGCCACGTGACCCTCTGCCAACGGTTATTGCCACGATTGCGGCAGTGCTGTTGCTCGCTGCTTTCCTTGGCTCGCCGAGGCTAAGCAGGGCAGTCCTGCGACGCCGCCGGCTAAATCCCAAGGAACCAGCGGATCGTGGATCACCGGCCGCCGCATCAACGGACAGCAGATCGCCGGGTTACCACGACTCCGCCGCCTTCGCATGGGCAGAGTTGCAGGACCTCGCCACGGATTATGGCGTACCGTCCACGCCCAGTGAAACGCCACGGCACTTTTCTGCCAGACTCCGTTCAAGTTCAGTCCTGGGTGAGGCCGGGGGTCTCGACGACGCCGCCCATACCGCCGTCGCTTCACTCACCGCGGACTTCGAACGGCAACGTTATGGTCGCCCGATGGAGGCTGCCTCGCCGGCGGCGGCCAGGATCGCCGTCGTTCGTGAATCGTTGCGGAACAATACCAGCTGGCTGGTTCGCTTCCGCGCCAACTGGCTGCCGCCGTCGCTCATGCGCCGCTGGTTCCACGCACTCGGTGCCCCCTTCCGCGCTGTGGGGTCCCTGTTCCGGCGGGCGGGGCAAGGGATTGCCAGATCCTGGCGCGCTCTCAGGGGACTTCTTCCGCAACGCCGCTAGGACCGCAAACACCAGAACGGCTCGCCCGGGAACAGCAAAGGGCCCGACTCCGGAACTTATGGTTCCGGCGTCGAGCCCTTTGCTTGTCTCTACCGTTCTTGTTGCGAGAGCGGTGGAGGGGACCTGGGAGCTAGTCGGCGTACGGGTCCGCGATACCTACGTACTGGGTGTAGAGGTACTCTTCGATGCCTTCGGAGCCGCCTTCGCGGCCCAGGCCGGACTGCTTGACGCCACCGAACGGTGCAGCGGCGTTGGAGATGACGCCGGCGTTGAGGCCGAGCATGCCGGTCTCGAGCTTCTCGCTGACCCGGAGGCCACGGTTGAGGTCCTTGGTGAAGACGTAGGCAACCAGTCCGTATTCGGTGTTGTTCGCCAGGCGGATGGCGTCGTCTTCGGTGGAGAACGTGACGATCGGGGCCACCGGTCCGAAGATTTCTTCCTGGAGGATGCGGGAGTCGACGGCGACGTTCTTCAGCACGGTGGGCTGGTAGAAGTAACCGGGACCGTCGACGGCGGCACCACCGGTGACTGCTGTGGCACCTCCTGCTACGGCTTCAGTGACGAGGGCGTGAACGCCGTCGCGGGCCTTGCCGTCGATCAGCGGACCAACCTTGGACTCCGGCTCAGTACCGCGTGCCGTGGTGAGGGAGCCAATCTTCGCGGCGAACTTCTCGGCGAAGGAATCGGCGATGGACTCGTGCACGATGAAGCGGTTTGCTGCGGTGCAGGCCTCGCCCATGTTGCGCATCTTGGCGGCGATGGCGCCTTCAACAGCCTTGTCCAGGTCGGCGTCTTCGAAGACGACGAACGGTGCGTTGCCGCCCAGTTCCATGGACGTGCGCAGGACCTTGTCCGCAGCTTCGCGGATCAGGGCCTGGCCTACCGGGGTGGAGCCGGTGAAGGAGATCTTGCGGAGGCGGTCGTCCTTGATCAGCGGGCCGGTGACCGCACCCGCTGTGGAGGTCTGGATGACGTTGAGGACACCTGCGGGGAGGCCGGCTTCCTGCATGACCTGAGCAAAGAGCAGGCTGGTCAGCGGGGTCAGGTTGGCGGGCTTGAGCACCATGGTGCAGCCAGCGGCTACGGCCGGGGCTACCTTGCGGGTGGCCATTGCCAGCGGGAAGTTCCACGGGGTGATGAGCAGGCAGGGTCCGACCGGCTTTTTCTGCACGAGGAGACGGTTCTTGCCATCAGGCGCTGCGGAGTAGCGGCCCGAGACGCGGACGGCTTCTTCGGAGAACCAGCGCAGGAACTCGGCACCGTAGGTGACTTCGCCGCGGGCTTCGGCCAAGGGCTTGCCCATTTCGAGGGTCATGAGCAGTGCGAAGTCTTCGGCGCGCTCGGTAACGAGTTCGAAGGCACGACGCAGGATTTCGCCGCGTTCGCGGGGCGCTGTGCGTGCCCAGTCAGCCTGTGCGGCAGCGGCGGCGTCCAAGGCGGCGGCACCGTCTTCAGCACCGGCGTCGGAGATGCTGAGCAGGACCTTGCCCGTGGCCGGGTCCTCAACATCAAAGGTCTTTCCGGATCCCGCCGGACGCCACTGACCGTTGATCAGCAGGCCGGTGGGGACGGAAGCCAGCAGTTCGCTTTCGCGTTCAACCGTGACAGTCATGGCGACTCCTTCGTCTTGGGTGCATTGGAGGGTTGCACCACTAGGGTTCCTTGCCAGAATTGGCTTGAATTACTGCCACGGTACTGCCATGCAAGAAGCAGTGTCTACGCCTTCACGCACTGCCATACGCCCGCCAAATTGTGCACCTGCACAGGGATGATCAGCGCGCTGCAAGCACCGCCGAATACAGCTCCCGCTTGCTGACACGGGCATCATCCGCCACGGCGGCAACGGCTTCCTTCAGCCGGATTCCCTGGGAGATGAGCTCGTTCACGGCAGCTACATGGTCTTCCGGTTTGCCGGGGGCCTGCTCAGGAGCGCCACCGACAACCACGGCAATTTCACCGCGAACTTCATTGTTTTCTGCCCATTCCAGGAGTTCGCGCAGTGTTCCGCGGATGACTTCCTCGTAGGTCTTGGTCAGTTCACGGCATACAGCCACACGGCGTTCCGCGCCAAAGCGCTCGTGCAGTGCCCGAAGCATCACTTCGAGCCGATGCGGAGCCTCGAAGAAGACCATGGTGCGGCGCTCGTCAGCCAAGTCCGCCAGACGGGAATTCCGCTCCCCCGATTTGCGGGGCAGGAACCCTTCGAAGCAGAAGCGGTCTGTGGGCAGCCCGGAAAGCGCAAGGGCTGTCAGCACGGCGGAAGGCCCCGGCACGGCAGTGACAGTCAGGCCAGCGGCAACAGCTCCCTCCACCAAACGGAAGCCGGGGTCAGAGACTGCCGGCATTCCGGCGTCGCTGACCATCAGGATGGTTTTGCCGGCCCGCACGTAGTCCAGCAGTTCACCGGTCTTGGCTACTTCGTTGTGTTCGTGATAGCTGATGACACGCCCGGACACCTCCACGCCCAGGGCCTGGACCAGCCGATGCAGGCGGCGGGTGTCCTCCGCTGCAACGATATCCGAGGTCGCCAGGAGTTCGACCAAGCGGGAGGACGCATCGCCCACGTTGCCGATGGGAGTGGCAGCAAGCACAATCCTGCCGTTTGCTGTGGCTGGGCTCGCGGCGGCACCGGCGTCCGGTTCATCAACCGCCGATGCATCATCAAAGGGGGCTTCGTCCGGGGTGCTGTGTTGTTCTTCCACCTGCCAAGCCTAATGCCGCGCGCACTTCAACGCCGCAGTAAGGATGGAACGGTAGCATGGGCGGGTGAGCCAGTCCCCCGTTCCCACCACCGATTCCGGAACCCCCGCAGTGTCGGCGTTACCTTCCGGAGCCACGGACGTGGCGGCAAGCACGGGCTCCGGAGAGCCAAGCCAGACAACAGCGGCCACCGCAACTACCTCATGGCGGCCTCCGTCCGGACAGGATGACTCAGGCGGCAGCAACAGCAAACTGTCTTCCGGACGTGGGCTGGCAGGCCACCGCTGGATCGCCAGTCCCACTGGGGCCTTCACGGTGGGCGCCCTGACATCGCGTTTGATCGGCGGGATCCAAAGCTGGCGGGATTACCCGCCGTCGCTGCGTTTATGGTTCTGGTTGATTCCCACCATTACCGCCGTCATCGGCGGAATCCTGCGCTTCTTCCGTCTTGAGGTCCCCCACAGCCTGGTGTTCGACGAAACGTATTACGTCAAGGACGCGTATTCGTACCTCATCAGCGGATATGAACGCAGCTGGCCAGCCAATGCCAACGATTCCTTCAATGCCGGCCATCCTGAGATCCTGCTCAACACCCCCGAGTACGTAGTTCATCCTCCGGTCGGGAAATGGATGATCGCCTTCGGCATGTGGTTGTTTGGGGCTGACAATCCGTTCGGCTGGCGTTTCGGTGCCGCTCTGACCGGGACGCTCACGGTCTTCCTGCTCTCGCTCATCACGCTGAAGCTCTTCCGTTCACACACTCTTGGCGCAGTGGCCGGGTTGCTGCTCGCGGTTGACGGCCACCATGTGGTGTTGTCACGAACGTCCCTGCTGGACATCTTCCTTGCGTTCTGGATCCTTGCCGCCTTTGGCGCGTTGCTGTTGGACCGCGACGACGGCCGGCGTCGCCTTGCTTCCAGGCTCACCGCCCTTGCGGCTGCTTCACCCGATGGCCGGCCTTCTGCCAGGCAACTGTTGGCCGGCCCCTGGTTGGGGATGCGCTGGTGGCGCCTGGTCGCTGGGATTTGCCTCGGCCTGGCCGTAGGCACCAAATGGTCGGCGCTGTTTTTCGTAGCCGCGTTCGGGTTGTTGACTGTCTTCTGGGACATGAGCGCCCGCCGCATCGCCGGGATCCGCAGCTGGCCCAGCGCAGCGGTCATCAAGGACGGCCTTCCGGCTTTCCTGACCATTGTCCCGATCGCGGCAGCCACGTATGTGGCCACATGGACCGGCTGGTTCCTCTCCAAGGATGCCTACTACCGCCAGTGGGCGGCCACCAATCCGGCTCCCGGGTGGGATTGGCTGCCCAATTCCGTGCGTTCCCTGGCGCATTACCACCTTGAGGCGTACAAGTTCCATCAGGGCCTCAGCGCGGACCACCCCTACGAATCCAGCCCCTGGACCTGGCTGGTCATGGGCAGGCCCACCTCGTTCTATTACCAATCGCCCAAGCAGGGAACTGCCGGCTGCATTGCCGAAACCTGCTCCTCGGCCATCCTGCCCGTAGGCAACCCCGTTGTGTGGTGGGGCGGCACCATAGCCCTGGTGATCCTGCTCTTCTGGTGGGCGGGCCGGCGGGATTGGCGCGCCGGGGCCATCCTCGCTGGAGTCGGGGCTGGATACCTGCCGTGGTTCATGTACCCCGAACGCACGATGTTCATCTTCTACGCAGTTTCCTTTGAACCGTTCCTGGTGCTTGCCCTGACGTATGTTCTGGGGTTGGTGCTGGGTCGCAGTACCGATCCTCCTTGGCGGCGGAGATCCGGACTCTACATAGTGGGCTTGGTTGTGGTGCTGGCCGTACTGGCCACAGCGTTTTTCTATCCTGTGCTGACCGCCGAAGTCATCAGCTATCAGGAGTGGCGGATGAGAATGTGGATGCCATCGTGGATCTAGGAGGAGGATCGTGAGGGAGGCAAGCACGGAGCTTCTGGTCGAGGCCGACGAGAATACCAACGTGACGGACCTCCTTCTGGAACGATGCGCCAAGGACCCGTTCGGCAACCTTTACGCCCACAAGACAGCCAATGGGTGGCTCAACGTGCCTGCTGCGCGCTTCCTCGCGGACGTGCAGGCACTGGCCAAGGGCCTCATCGCCGGAGGCGTCAACCCCGGCGATCCCGTAGCTGTGCTCTCCCGTTCAAGTTTCGAATGGACCTTGGTGGACTTCGCCATCTGGATGGCCGGCGGAGTTACCGTGCCCATTTATGAAACGTCGTCGGCCAGCCAGATCGAGTGGATCCTTGCCGATTCCGGTGCCCGGCGCATCTTTGTGGAAGACACGTCCAAGGCGGACCTTGTTCGTGCCCTCGTTGAGAAGTCCACAGCCTTGGGTGAGGACCCCGTGACGATCATTCGTATGGAGCACGACGGCGAGGCCCCCAACCTGACGAGCCTCGCCGCCGTCGGAATTGGCATTATGGATGCCGAACTTGAGCGCCAGCGCAGCGCCGCCAACCTGTCCGATGTCGCCTCGATCGTCTACACCTCCGGCACAACCGGCAAACCCAAGGGCTGCGAAATCACCCATGGCAACTTCGTGCTGGTTGCCCGGAACGTCATTCCGTTCCTCCCCGAACTGTTGATGCAGCACGGCGCGCGAACGTTGATGTTCCTACCCCTGGCACACGTCCTGGCGAGGGCAGTCCAGGTGGTTTGCCTTACCGCAGGCGTCACGTTGGGGCATAGCCCAGGTGCCAGTGGCCTCATGGCGGACCTGGGCGCTTTCAAACCCACGTTCCTGCTCGCGGTTCCCCGTATCTTCGAAAAGGTCTATGCCGGGGCCGGACACAAAGCGGCCATGTCAGGCAAGTCCGGACTGTTCGCCGCCGCGTCCGCTACCGCCGTTGAATATTCGATGGCGGTAGACCTCGCCGCCCGCGGGCAGGGGCCCGGTCCAGGCTGGTTCCTTGGCCTCAAGCACTCGGCATTCAACAAGCTCCTCTACCCCAAGGTGCGGGAGGTCTTCGGTGGCGCCGTTGGCTACACCGTGTCCGGGGCCAGCCCCCTCAGCCTGCGGGAGAACCATTTCTTCCACGGCGCGGGGATTCCTGTCCTTGAGGGTTATGGCCTGACCGAAACCACTGCCCCCTGCACCGTCAACACGCCAAGCATGTCCCGCATAGGGACCGTTGGCATACCGCTGCCCGGCACCACCATCCGCGTGGCACAGGATGGCGAGGTGCTGGTCAAGGGAATCGGCGTGTTCAAGGGGTACCACCGGAATGAGACCGCCACCGCTGAGGCCTTCGTGGACGGCTTCTTCCGCACAGGAGACCTGGGCGAGCTCGACCCCGACGGGTTCCTGACCATCACCGGCAGGAAGAAAGACCTGTTGGTCACCGCCGGCGGCAAGAACGTCGCTCCCGGTCCCCTTGAAGAGAAACTGCGCGAGCACCGGCTTGTGGGACAGGCCGTGGTGGTGGGCGAGGGCAAGCCGTTCGTCGCAGCGCTGGTGGCCTTGGATCCTGAAGGGCTTGAAGACTGGTGCGCCGAGAACAAACACGACGTCATGTCCCCCAGTGAAGCCGCGAGGGACGAGGCCGTTCGTGCAGCCGTTCAGTCCGCCGTGGACGAAGCCAACACTCTGGTATCGTCCGCTGAATCCATCCGTAAGTTTGGCTTTATCACTGCAGATCTCAGCGTCGAGTCCGGGCACCTGACGCCGTCGCTGAAGCTGAAGCGGGCCGCGGTGGTTAAGGACTTCTCCTCGTTGGTGGAGAAGCTTTACGAAAAGTAGCGGCTCGGTGGTTATGCGACGGTGTCGTTGGTGTCCTTGCGGAAATCAGAAGCGTCACTCTCGTCGTCGATCTCTGTTGAGGATACTTCTTCTTCGGCCGCTGACTTTGAGTCCAAACCACGGCGACGACGCGTGGGCCAGGTGAGGATGAAGGTGATCGTCGCGGCCAGGAACACGAGCGCTCCAATGACGATTCCGGCATCCACCCAGAACTGTCCCGGGAAGAGACGAATGAGCGTGTCTTCCAGGGAGAATGTCCAGGTGCCATTGGCGAAGAAGATCCGGTGGAACTCAGTGAAGAACTGCTGCCAGCTCAGGGCCGCCAAGACTGCAAGGCCAATGATGATGACCAAAGTGACGATGGAGCCGGCGAAGAGCCCACGCCGAACACCGCCTGCACTGCGCTTACGCAAGTAGGCAATGGCGATGATGCTCAAAAGAATGAGCAGCAGGCCGGCACCAAACGAGGTCAGAATGACCATCTTTACGTCCGCCATATGCGCGACTTCGCTGTCCTTGAAAAGCTTGGCGCCGTCTTGATTTACCAAGCCACCCAAATACCTGGGCCCTGACCAGTTGCTCAAGTAGTCCACGGCATAGGAGCCGTACGTCATGCGATCGTCCGTGCTGAACCCGTAGCCGTCGCCAGGGAAACCCGGCCGGTTGTATTCAACCCAGAGGAACAGGGGGCTGGTCACTGCCCGGACAGCAAGCACCAAGAGGATCACAGGGAAGAAGACCGCGAGCAGTACCTGGAAAATCCGGGGCCCGATTGGCTTGACCTTTGCTGCCTGTTCGCGTTCTGCATTACGCCTGGCAACCTCGTCCTCCGGCGGACGAACCTGGAGGGCCGACGTCGGCAACGGCTCGGAATAGTGTGCGGGTTGGCGACTTGCGGGCGCATCTGCCACGGTCTCCGCGAAAAGCGGTGGCTCCGGCTCAACGTCCGCAGCCTCGGCAGCCTTCCGATCAGCGCGGCTCTCCGGCTGAACCGGGACCGGGCCTGAGGGAGCAGCAGAAGAACCACCAGATGCCTTGGGCTTCATCCAGTCAAAGGCCGGCTCGTCGGGGTCCTCGTGGACGTCCGTCGCCGGATCTTGTGGTTTTTGGCTCTTGTCACTCACAGCGGTTTCACTTCCGTAGGCATCCCACCGGCGTAACCATGCTGCCGGCACTCTTGTCTGCATTCGAGCCTACAGTCCGGGTTTGGGCGGAGACGAGGAGCCACCCCGGGTATAGCAAGATCGAAACGCAACTGTAAGGTGCGGGCGTGTCCGCTTAGACAGCAATCCCCCGGTATCCGGCGTCATGGCTGTCAAGGTCGCCCGTAGCGCCCGAACGGAATGAACGTCCACCCATAACCAGTGTGTACGTCCAGTAGGCCGCCAGGACCAGTGCTCCGATCGCGATCTTCATCCAAACAGGCAAGGGGCTTGGTGTCACGAACGCTTCCACGAGGCCCGAGATGAGAAGTACCAGGACCAGCCCGAGGGCAACGGTGATGAGCGAACGCCCTTCGTCGGCGACGGCCTGCATCCGGGTCCTGGGTCCGGGACGGACCATCGACCAAAAAATCTTCAGCCCGGCTGCGCAGGCGATGAACACCGCGGTGAGTTCCATGAGCCCGTGGGGAAGGATGTAGCTGAAGAAGACATCCAACTTTCCCGCGGAGGCAAACACGCCGGCAGCCGCGCCCACGCCTTGGGCGTTGAGGAAGAGAATCATGGGCACCCAAAACCCCGTAATTCCGAAAGCAACGGCTTGGGCGGAAATCCAGGCGTTATTGGTCCAGACCGCACCGGCAAAGGACGCCGCCGGGTTCTCTGAGTAGTAGTCGATGAAGTCGTCCTCAATGTACTGACGCACCCTGTCATCGCTGCCAAATGCTGCCCGCAGCGCCTCGGGCGACGTCCCGATCCACAGGGCGTACGCCCCACTCACCAGCACGAAGAAAACCCCACACCACACCGTCAGCCATCGGAGTCTGTAGAACGCCGCGGGAAGTGCGATAACGAAGAAGCGGGCGAGGTCTTCCATGAAGTTCGAACGTGCCCCGGTGAACCTGGTTCGAGCCTGGGCAAGTGCGGCAGACAGGGATGAGGACAAGGCCGTCTCAGGAGCCACCGAGCGGATCAGTGACAAATGTGCGGAGACAGTCTGGTACAGGCGCAGCAATTCGTCGGCTTCGGACCCAGTGAGCCGCCGCTTATGTGCCAGAAAAGTGAGCCGCGACCATTTGTCCCCATGCACGGCCGAAAAGGCATCGATGTCCACGGCACCACCCTATCCCTGTCTGCCCTGTCCCTGTCTGCCCTATCTCTGCCTGCCCTATCCCTGTCTGCCCGGATGGGCGCGGCTAGACTCGTTGATGCGGGTACATTATGCGCCCGCCGCGATTGCTACGCACCGGGGGCGGACTTGAGTTCAATCATCACAGGCGAGGCAGTGGTCCTGGAGTTGCGCCCGGCGTCCTTCGCCGCCCGCGCTCTGGGGCTCATTCTGGACGTCATTGCCAACGTCCTGCTGTTGATCCTCCTCATCGTCCTGGTCCTCTCCGCCGCCCGGAATCTCGATGAAGCCGCGGTCCGGGCCATGGTCCTGGCCTGTGTCGTCTTCTCCTTCGTCATCGTTCCCGTCACTGTGGAGACGCTCACCCGCGGCCGTTCACTGGGGAAACTGGCCGCGGGCCTGCGCGTGGTCAGGGACGACGGCGGCTCCATCAGGTTCCGGCACGCGGTCATCCGTGGGCTCTTGGGGTTCCTCGAGATTTACATGACCTTCGGTGGCCTCGCCATCGGCGTGGCACTCTTCAACGACAAATCCAAGCGCCTCGGCGACGTCGTAGCCGGCACTTACTCCCTGAGGCAGCGCGTGCCCTCCGAGCCGCGGATCTTTCCGGGTGCTCCGCCCTACCTCCAACCGTGGGTAGCCATGGCTGACATTGGCCGGATCCCCGACGCCACAGCCCGGCGGGCCGGAACCTTCGTTCAGCAGGCATACCTCATGGCACCATCCTCACGCGTCAGGATGGCCGCAGCACTGGCCGCCGAGCTGGCCAACTACGTCGCGCCCCCACCGCCAGCCGGAACTATCCCCGAAGACTACATAGGGGCGGTCCTCGGCGAGCGACGCAACCGCGAACTTGTCCGCCTGCGCACGGCGGAACAGCGCAACGCCGCCATCGGCGAAAGGCTCCGCAAGCTGCCGTTTACACAACGCTAAAGTGCCACGTTGAGGGCGGAGGCCTCCAGCCATCCTCGGCGTGCTCGCTCGTGCCTCGCTTGGACGCACGCTGCCGGATGCCTGGAGACCGCCGTGGAAACCTGTCAGCAGTGCCAGTGCCCCGGCGTCGTGAGCCTTTCGGGTAGGCGCGTTTCGGAGTTTCCTTGTGCGGCGTTGATTTGCGGTTGGGTCAGGTAGAGAGACCTGGAGAGATTGGCACCGTGGAGACGGGTATCGCGCAGATCGGCGCCGAGGAGGTCCACCGCGGTTAAGTCGCTGCCCTCCAGGTTTGCCCCTATCAGGTAAGCACCGCGGAGGTCCGAGCCGCATAGTTGCCTCTTTGCCAAGTTGGCGCCCATGAGGTCGGCACCCGGGTGGATGCCGCCGTCGGGCCTTTCACGGCCCTCAGCCCCGTATGAAGCGCGCACCTCCTCGCTGACCTCCATGAGAAGGGCACGCACCTCAGCGTGTAAATGTCCGACGTCGGCAGCCAGGACTGCGGATGCCTCGCCTTGGGATGTGGTTTCAATTTCTGTGGACAGCCGGCGGGCGGTGGCCGCCAGCTCCGGATCGAAGGCGCGTTGCTCAGCTTCGGACAAGTACCACAACATTTCGTGCAGTTGCTTGACAACCTTAAAGACAGCGAACATCGAGGACTTGGACGCCGGATCCTGGACCCAACTCGTGCCCCCAAATGTGCGTTGGGAAACCACTTGGCCTGCGCCGAAGCAGTCAAAGACAGTACATCCGCTGAATCCGCGGGGCCGCAAACGTTGATGGATGGTGCAGGAAAAGTCGCTGGCCATGTTCGGGCAGGCCGAAGCCGCCGGTTTATCGATCGCGAAATCAGCCGAGCGGGCAAAGCCAAGGGCGGTGCAGCAGAGCGCGAAGCAGTTGCTGCAGTCCGGGCGAAGGGTTGGCGAAATAGTCATTAGTGCTCCAAGCGATGAAATGGAATCCGGTGGAAGGAGCTGGGAACCCGGCGTGGGTTCCCCTAGGGAAGACTCGTAATCACCACGGAGGGCAGCACAAATAACAGGTCCGAGCAGATGCCGGAACCGGAAAGGAGAATCAAAGACCGCAAGAAATAATCACTGCCTCGATGTTAACAGCAATTTTGTCCCCGGCTGGAAATGGTGGCTACCGCTGGGCGTAGCTGGCCCAGGGGATGTTCCAGTCGCCGAAGCCCTCCAAGGGTTCAACAGCCGGCGCACCAGTATTCAGGATCTGCACCACGTCACCGGTTTTCATATTGTTGAAGAACCAGGCAGCATCCTCGGGCAGCAAGCCAACGCAGCCGTGGGAGACGTTCACGCGTCCAATAGCGCCCCATGCGGACTCCAAGGCCTGATGGACATAGACGCCGGACCATGTGAGGCGGTTGGCATAATCCACCACCATCGGAGCGTAGTAGCCTTTATCCCCGGGTTTGAGGCCAATGCTTCCAGCGTTGAACTTGGATTTGCGTTCTTGTTCCAGGATCACGGCGTAGCCGGTGGGCGAGAGCCAGTCTTCGCCACCCAGCGATACGGGTGCGGTGTGCATCAGTTGGCCATCGAAGTACACGTTCATGGTCTTGGTGTTGTCATCCACTACCGCCACGCGCTGCGGTCCCGTAGTGAAAGTGGAAACGACATCGCCGTTGCCGATCATCTTGTTGCCGAAGTCGACGCCCAGGAGCTTCATATCCACTGTGACCGTGGTTCCCGACGCCCAGAATGCCTCCGGGCGAATGCGGACCTTCTTGTCCGAGTACCAATGCCAGGCGACTGGCTGGCCCGATGAAACAGTGATGGCAACGCGCTTTTCCATCGCGGCCTTGTCAACCACAGGTTCACTGAAGTTGATTTCGATCGGCTGGCCCGAGCCAGCAACTGTGCCGTTACGCGGATAGATGGAAGCATCGGCTTCGTAGGCAGCAGAAACCGTGGTGAAGGTCTGCGTCTTCTTGGTTTCCTTGCCTGCGGTGTCCACAACGGTGAAGGAATAGCTGTACTGGGTCTTGAACTTCAGGACCTCAAGGGTTGTCCACGTGCTGCCGTCCGCGCTGGTCTTCCCCTGCACAGGTGTACCGCCGTCAACCGGCGCCAAAACTACGTCCTTGACCTTGCCGTTGACGGCTTTGATCTGGGGGCCAACCACTGGATTCCACTCCACTGCGCCATCCAGCGGCGTGATGCCCAGCTCAACGGGTTTGGCCTCTGGCGTCGGAGTGGATTGGGTTGTTCCCACGCCATTCGGTGTGGAACCGGCCAGCAATCCAGGAACGGTGGCAACGCCAATACCGCCCAGAACGAGGGCGGCGCAGACCCCTGCAATGGCAAGGATCTTGCCCGTTTTCCGTTTGGCGACTTCCGTCATGGTTCCTGTCTTCCTGTCCCCCGGCAAGCAATACTGAACACCCAATTCTAGCCGAAAGGCCGGCCACGCAGGTCACGTGTCCGGCCCTTCACCGCGGGCTTGCGGCTATCGCTTTGAGGTTACTGGCACCGCAGACTGAACTTGGCTTAGTAGCGGTAGTGCTCCGGCTTGTAGGGGCCTGCAACATCCAGGTCCAGGTAGTCGGCCTGATCCTTGCTCAGTTCCGTCAATTCCACGCCAAGCGCATCCAGGTGCAGGCGTGCCACCTTTTCGTCCAGGATCTTAGGCAGGACGTAAACCTGCTTCTGGTATTCGCGTTCCCCGGCCGGCTGGTCCTTCTTGGTCCAGAGTTCAATCTGCGCGATCGTCTGGTTTGTGAACGAGTTGCTCATCACGAAGGACGGGTGGCCCGTTGCGTTGCCCAGGTTCAGGAGCCTGCCTTCAGACAGAACGATGATTGACCGCTCGGAGTCGGAGCCGGCATCGAAGACCCACTCGTGAACCTGCGGTTTGATCTCCACCTTCTTGACGCCGGGAATCTTGGCAAGCCCGGCGATGTCGATCTCGTTATCGAAGTGGCCGATGTTGCCCACGATCGCTTTGTTCTTCATGCCCAGCATGTGCTCGGCCATGATGACGTCCTTGTTGCCGGTGGTGGTGATGAAGATGTCACCCTGGGCAAGGACAGATTCCAGCTTGGCCACTTGGTAGCCGTCCATGGCGGCCTGCAGGGCACAAATGGGGTCGATCTCGGTAACCACAACGCGCGAACCCTGGCCGCGCAGTGCTTCTGCCGCCCCCTTTCCGACGTCACCATAGCCACAAACCACGGCAACCTTGCCGCCCATGAGGACGTCCGTCGCACGGTTGATGCCGTCCGGCAGCGAGTGGCGGATGCCGTATTTGTTGTCGAACTTGCTCTTGGTCACGGAATCGTTGACGTTGATGGCCGGGAACAGCAGCTTGCCCTGTTCCGCGAGCTGGTAGAGCCGGTGCACGCCCGTGGTGGTTTCTTCAGTGACGCCCTGGATCCGGGCGGCCACGCGTGTCCACTTCTGCGGGTCCGCGGCCAAGGTCCGGCGAAGGAGGTCCAGGATGAGGACGTACTCTTCAGGATCATCCTCGGTGGCCGCGGGAACGGCACCTGCAGCCTCGAAATCGACGCCCTTGTGAAGGAGCAGGGTGGCGTCGCCGCCGTCATCCAGAATCATGTTGGGACCCAGCTCCGGATTTTCGTCCGCTCCGGGCCAGGTGAGGATCTGCTCTGCGGTCCACCAGTATTCCTCGAGGGTCTCGCCCTTCCAGGCGAAGACGGGAACGCCTTGCGGATCTTCCGGCGTACCTTTACCGACGACGACGGCGGCAGCGGCTTCGTCCTGGGTGGAGAAAATGTTGCACGAGGCCCAACGAACTTCGGCGCCCAGGGCGGTGAGGGTTTCAATCAGGACGGCTGTCTGGACTGTCATGTGCAGCGAACCGGCGATGCGGGCGCCCTTGAGCGGCTGCGAGGGGCCGAACTCAGCACGAAGGGACATCAGGCCCGGCATTTCGTGCTCAGCGAGACGGATCTGGTGGCGGCCTGCCTCGGCAAGGGAAATGTCAGCCACTTTGTAGTCGAAAGTCATGGAAGTCCTTATAGATGTTTAGGCGTACCGTGCGGGATTGCTGTCTGGAAGTACTCAGGCTTTGGCGTGGTGCTGGCCGGAGCTTGCGGCGTAGGAGGCAGCAAGCAGTTCCGGGGGCAGAAGCAAGGGAATGCCGTCCTCGATCGCGTAACGGACCTTTTCACCGTTCTCGGCGGCAGCCGTTGAAACAAGCTCCTCGCCCTCCTGGACCAGCGGTGAGCCCGTCACGGGGCAGCGCAGGATGGACAACAGTTCAGGACTGACCTTTGGCATGAATGATGCTCCCTGGATGGCGCGGGTGTGGCGCCGCTGGCGGATTTATCTGCAGATTCCAGCCTACAGCGCAGGACCATCCACCAAGGAGCCGACGACGATTTGAGTCCCGGGGTGGCCGCACTCGTAGAGCCAGGACGGACCTAGGACGGTTCCCGCAGAATCCGCAAGTGGCCACGGCGCGTACCTTCAACCATGGCTGGCGGCTCCACATGCGGCCGACTGGTACGGGGTGGCGTGTCCGTTGCCGCTGAAGCGGCTTCCCGCACCGCGTTGGCAAGTGCCAGCAAGTCATCCGGGCCAGGCTCCGGAGGTGTTGTTGGCATAGCCAGGCGCAGGACTTCCCAGCCCCGCGGAACCGTGAGGGATTCTGCATGCTGGGCGCAAAGATCGTACGCATGCGGTTCGGCGTACGTGGCCAGCGGTCCGAGGACCGCCGTAGACTCTGCATACACGTACGTCAAAGTAGCCACCGCGGATTGGCGGCAGGCGGACCTTGAACACTGACGAATAGCACCCACAACATCCCAGATTAGCGCCCTTTGGCCCATACTCTGCGCATTGGCTGGCCGTGCCCGCCCGGAAGCTGCGGTCTGCGCTGGTCACGGCGCGCTGTTCGCCATGATGTCGCGTTGGCGGTTCCTCGGGACTAAAGTCGATATATGCAGTCACAGCCACATGTTCCTGGCTTCACAATCCGGTGGACTGACGCCGAAGGCGATCAGGCAAAGGAACACACCGGCGCGGATGTCCGTGGTTTCCGGCGGCGCCGGAGAAACCGTCACGGCAGAGGACTGCGTGGGGAACTCATGCTCCCCAGTCTTCCCGGCTTCCGGACCCGTGCCGAGCGTTTCGACGACATGGTGCTGGACTCAGCTGAACGCCTCCAGGATATGTGGGGCAAGCAGTTGGATGGCGTGCTCTTCGCCGTCGACGAAATCCCGCCGAACCTGGAGCAATTGGTCGCCGAAGGTACGGCAGCCCCCATGGGGTCCTACACTCCGGGCAGCCGCGGCGAAGCACCCATGATCGCTGTGTACCGCCGTGTGGTGGAACAGACTGCCGGAACACGGGAAGAGCTCCAGGACCTCGTCCACGACGTCGTGGTGGAGTACACCGCGGAAATGCTCGGTGTACCCCCGGAGACGCTGGATCCCGTGTACCGGCGTCGTTACCAGTAGCGCCGGTAACGCCTAGTAGCCCTGGCGCCTAGTAGCCCACTGTCACAGGAACTTTTTCGAGCCCCGCGGCAGCATCCTGGATGCCCAGCACTGAGACGTCGGCGCGGTCCTGCCTGCCCAGGATAAGTGCCCCATACACAGGGTCCCCTGATGCTGAAACCACGTACCCTGCAACCACTGCCTGTCCGGATTTTGCTGGAAGCTCGATCAGCGATGTTGTGCCACCGGACATGTCCACGTCCACGGACTTGCCCACCTTCCCATCGGCTGTCACCGGTGCGTAGCTAACAGTTGCACGTCCCTCAGGAACACCGAAGCTGAAGAAACTCTGCCCGTCACGGGGCACTGCCACCACATGCTGGCTGCCTAGGCGGGCCGAGGACGGCGACCAAGCGAAATCCGTTGGCTCCTCCGCTTTGGCTCCCCGCGCAATCCGGGTTGAAGCCACGAACGCAACATCAGAACTCGCGCTCACGGTGTAGCTGCCGGCCGCAACGCCGTCGAGGTCCAACGTAGCTACCGTGCCGCCCTTGACGGTCACTACTCCCCCATTGGGGAGCTGGCGCTCACCG
This sequence comes from Paenarthrobacter sp. 10L412, assembly GCF_056395565.1. Classification (NCBI taxonomy): domain Bacteria; kingdom Bacillati; phylum Actinomycetota; class Actinomycetes; order Micrococcales; family Micrococcaceae; genus Paenarthrobacter; species Paenarthrobacter sp. 10L412. The sequence continues at coordinate 28,061 of NZ_JBFTJT010000008.1, forward strand.
TTGGCTCCGTACAGCCGGACTTGAACCACGGCGTCCGTGGACCCAGGTACGGCTATTTGAAGCGCGGGAACGGCATCGGTAAAGCCGGATTTACTGCCCAGCGCCTTGATCGCCGCTGCATCCTGGATGTCGACGCCGGCCATCACCTGCAGGTTGGACGGCCCGGAACCTGGGGACAGGAACTCCACCCCGCCCGGCACCAGTCCGCGCAGCACGCTCTGCTGGATGGTCCCTGCAACGGGTCCGCCCGAGCTGCGTACGTGCACTGCCAGTTGCGATTCGCCGGGGGCAAGGCCGGCAAGATTAACCGAACGTGTTGTCCCCGGAGCCACCAGGAGACCCCGTGCACCAGGCGCCTGGATCTGTCCCTGAGCGCCGAAGAGGTCCAGGTTGACCGTAGCGGGCGTTTCCGAGGCATTGCTGAGGTTCAAGACCGCGGTCCGGCCAAGCGCGGTATCCCCGCCCAACAGCCAAGCATCATTTCCGGGTTGCTGGCACGGAGCCGCCGCAAGGCCACGGAGGTCGCCGTCCTTGGCTGAATAGCTCAGATTCGCGGCCAAGGAGGCCTGTTCGTTTCCGATCGGGTCAGCACCCACCACGGTAGGAGCGGTCACGGGGCTGATAGTCGCAGCCGCTGCCGCCAAAACCGGTGGACCGGAAGTGGGCGATGGGGTGCTCGTGGGGGTCTTTGCAATTTCAGCGACTGCGTCGCCTGCCAGCGACGTCACTTTACTGCCCGGAATGGTACCTGCGGGGTTGCTCAGGACCACCGCGTTGAGCGCACTGGTTGCAGTGGTGGAAACCGGGCTGAACTCAGCATCCGTGTCCACATCGGTTCCCGTGACAAGGCGCGCTGGTTCCGGGCAGACGCCCAGGGAGCGGCCCGCCGGAACATCGGCTTGCCGGATGTCCACTGCAGAACCGCCAGAGGGCCCTGGAACCATGGAGGTGGCGGCAACTGCTCCGCCTCCCGCGGCAAGGATCACCGCTGCAGACAAGACCCCTGTGATGATGCCCCTGTTGGAACTGCGCGCGCCCTTGGCGGAAGTGCGGGCGTCTTTTGTGGAACCGCGCGTCCCGTGATCGTCCACCTGCTTCTTTGGGTCCTCAGACACTGCTGTACTCCTTACGGAGGGAGACTTCGTCCCTCGACATGCCGGTTCGCGAGCGGCGGGCGGGCATCGGAACAGCCAGCAGCACGGTCAGACCGAACACCACGGCTTGCAGGATCCCAAACCAAAGACCCCAAGGATTGGTGTACCGGATTTCCAGGTTGCCTCCATTGGCCGGAAGTTCGAAAGCCTGGGCCCATCCGGAGGTGGTCGACTTCAGCTGGCGCCCATCCATCCAAGCACTCCAGCCGGGATCGGACCGTTCAGCCAGGACCACCCGACGGCCCTCGTCACCCGCGGGCACAGCTGTGTCTACGGACACCTCTGCCGAGGGCAGAGAGCCGATGGCCTCACCTTGGGCGTTGAGAATGCGAACCCTATGGGCGGTGTCTGCGGCGGTGGCGGCAGCGGAATTCCGTGGGGTTACGCGCCACAACCACCCGGCGTCGGTTTGTCCAACAGCAACGAGGCCTGGAACGGCGTCGATCCTGCTGGCGGTCAGCTGGGCTGCATCATCAGCGGCCTTGAGCACCACAAAACCGGCACCGAGCTGTTCCAGATCATTGCGGGGGTCCACCCCTGTGCTCGCCACAATGGTGGCCACTGCCCTGCGGAGGGACGCGGTAGCGGCGTCGTCGGTAGCAATCTCTTCACGACCGGGTGCCCCAATAATGGTCCTGGCCGAGGCGATGGTGGACAAGCTGTCCAGCGTAGTCCCGGCACCACGCATCAGGGAGGACGTAAAGGCGCCCTGCTCGCCGCTGGTGATGACCAACGTTCGCGTACGTTCGGGTCCCTCACCACGGTCGACGGCGGTTGCCGGCAAGGTGCCGTTGTCCACGGGCCGCACCTGGCGGGCAGAGCCCAAGGATGGCTTCTTACCTGCCTCTGACGCAGGGGCGTCAGCGGTATCGGTAGCGACAGGGGCCTCGGACAGGGGCTGCAGGACGTTTTGTCCTGCCCATGCCGCAATTCCGGCCAAGGGTCCACCCAGCAGGAGGGCAAGGGCCACAGCTGAAGCCACGCGCCGCAAGGGCGACTTCCAGCGGGCCGCGTCAGGCGTCCTGGTGGGAACTGCAAAGATCTTATCGGCACCGAGCAACGCCGCACTGAGCAGCAGGATTCCGGCTGCTGAAACCGCCGGACCGGTGAAAGGACCAACAATCACGTTGTTGTTGACACCGGTTGCCACATGGCCCATCAGCCAACTGCTGGCCAAGGTAGCCAGCGCGGCCAACCAGAAGACGCGGGCCAGGACGGTGCGCTTGCCGGGAAGGAACAGCGCCGCTACGGCCAAGAGAAGTACAGGGACGCTGACCAGCAGGGCAAGCACCAGAGCCCAAGGCACAGCGCCTGGCCCGAACGTCCCAAGACCTGTGAGGCCGCCGTCGATGTCGAAGGCCAGGGGCTGGCCCAGGAACTGCTGCCACAGTGGTGCAGCGTCGAAACTGAGCGGCAGGCCCGGATCGGCAAGCAAGGAGCGGGGGCGGTCAAGAACCGAAATGCCGTAGGGAATGAACAGCGCGGCGGTGGGCAAAAGCGACCACCACAGTGTCTTTCCCCGCGGTCCGAGCACCACGGCTACCAGGACGATGACCACCGTCATTGGCCCCAAGAGCGAAGGAGCCGATGCAGTGATTGCAGCCATAGCCAAGCCGGCAGCCGCCGCGGCGGTCCAGGACGGCGTGCCGTTAATGCCCGGTTTACCGAGCACGGGCGCCGGGCGACGCGTGAAAGGTGCCCGTACGGCATGGGCCCCGCCCATCGCCGAGCCCGACGCGCGTATCAGCGCCAGCATGAGCAACGGCATCAGGACGTGGGCCACCAAGGCTCCCGGCCTGCCTTGGTTAATGGCTACCAGCAGTGCAGGTGCCCCGGACCAAGCCAGAGCCGCAACAAACCGGAACCGGCGCCGGGTGGTCAAGGCCCCGGCGGCGAACCAGGCACCGATCGCAGACAGTGGCATGGCCAGGATCAGCAACCACACAGTTGCCGCGTTGCCATCGCCACCGCCAAACAAGGAAAGAAGCCACAACACGTAAGCGAAGGGATCACCGTGCCCGGGCAGTCCCGCACCGAGGGAAATCCACCACGTGGAGGCATTGGCCCAGATATCGGAGGGTGACTCGGATAACGGGAGGAGCCCCCCTCCGGCCACAGTTCCTGTGCGAAGGAGGCCGAAGAGCCCAACGAAAGAAGCGGCGAACGCGATGAGGGCAGCAGCAACTGCGCCGGTGCCAACCCATCCGCGTTCGTTGGTGGCCAGCGCTGCGAAATCGTCAGAGGCATCGCCGCTGGGTTCGGGGGCGAGAAGATCCGAGGCCACAGTAGTTTCCTCGCTGGGGCGGATGGCCTCCAGCAGGGAACGCCTGTTGGCACGGACTTCACGCGACGACGTTTGGAGGCCCCGGACCACCGAACGGTGCACGCGGCGGGTCCTCGCCGCAATCCGGCGGCCCCTGGCAACAGCGAGGGGCCGCACCAAGCCGGCGATGGTGGCCGTGAACTGGGAGAATCCGTAGCCCGGTTCCTTGACCAAAACACTCAGCACCAGACGGACGAGTGCGCCCAAGAGCGCCCCCACTGCCTGGAATGGCAGGTTCCACCACGGCGTGTGCTTGAGGCGCATGTGAATTTGTGCCTTGCGCGCCGCCGAAGACGTCCCAAGACCGTGCGGACGGTGTTCCACATGGAACATGCGCGCGCTTGGCACCACCACCACGCGGTTACCGGCCAGCCAGTTGCGCCAGCAGAAATCGACGTCGTCGCCGCTGCCCGGCAAGGCAGGGTCAAAGCCCTGCAACTGTTCCCAGACGTCCCTGCGGATCAGCATGCCCGCAGAGTTCACGGCAAAGGTGTCAGTGCGGGCGTCGTATTGGCCTTGGTCCACTTCGTCGGCGTCGATCAGCGTGAGGCGTTCAGCCCAGCGGCTGGTGGACAAGCCGACGTCCACCACGTGGCGATCGTTGTCCCACCCAAGCTGCTTGCAGCCGGCAACAGTTACCGAAGTGGTTCGTTCCACGGCGTGGAGAAGCTCGGCCAAGGCATCCGGTGCTGGAGCGGCGTCGTCATGAAGGAGCCAGATCCATTCGACGGGACCGGGAGCTTCAGCGTTTTTGGCAACGTCCTCGTTTTTGGCAGCATCTTTGGGAGCAAGCTCGTCCAGGCCCGCCTGGACAGCGGCGCCGAAGCCAGACTTTGGCTGGACGAATTTGGTGACGTTTGGTTGCCCCAAGGCCTCACGGAGCAAGTCGAGGGAGTTGTCCGTGGATCCTGTATCAATGCCAATGGCGGCATCTGCCGAACGCGTTTGGTCCGACAGTGCCGCCAAGGTCCTGGGGAGATAGTTCCCGCCGTCGTGGGCAACCACGACGGCGGTAACGTGTACTTCCTTAAGAATTAGACTGCCCGCTTCCTTAGCCGGCGACGTTCGCGCTCGGAGAGCCCGCCCCAGATGCCGAATCGTTCGTCGTTTGCGAGGGCGTACTCAAGGCACTGCGAACGGACGTTGCACGCTCCACAGACCTTCTTTGCATCCCTCGTTGATCCACCCTTTTCCGGAAAGAATGCTTCCGGATCTGTCTGGGCGCACAAGGCGTCAGTCTGCCAACCGAGTTCGCCCTCGTCATCGAAGTCACCTTGGCTCGGCAGTCCGATCCACACCGGCTGTCCTGGGATTTCCTGAGGACGACGCAACTCCATGGGAGGGTCGTCCACGTCTTCGTCCGGCCCGGCAGGCAGGTCTCCGATCAACGCTTCGTGCGCAGCGAGGAGGGCAGTTGCTTGATCCTCCAACGACTGCTGCACGTTCTGGTTGTATCGGTCTGCCGCTTCCGGATCCGCTGGGTCCACGTACCAGTCCCCTGGTACTTCCCGCGAACGGTATTTCACCGACGCATGTTCTGCGACGACTGCATCTTCCTGGATACGCAACGCTTGCCCCATGGCGTCCCTCCTGATTTTGCAGCTGCTGCTCGGATGTATTTCCGATTCCCGGCGTTGTTCCGGGAATCTGTGCAGCGGCGTTGATTACTAATTACACGCGTGTAACTACCCACCAGTCAAGCCGCGCCGGGATAATAATCAAGAATCTGTAGAAACGTGGGATGCGCCACGCCCAACGTTTTCCGCCGTGGCGCGGCTGGCCAGGGCTAAAACGGAAGCCCAGCATCACTTTGCATGAACAACTCCTGACATTCCGCGGAATTCCCAAGACCACCCCCGGATGTCCATCGACTGGACTTAACGGAGGTGTGTTGCATTTCACATTCTCCTGCGGGCCGACGCCCCCACCGTGGCAGGATTGATCCATGAGCATCCCGGCAGCGAACCTGATGACCACCCTGCGATCCGGCCATTCCACGTCCCCGAGACTGACGTGGTACGGCCCTGATTCCGAGCGGGTGGAGCTCTCCGGGCGGGTCTTGGACAACTGGGTGGCCAAAACCAGCAACCTGCTGCAGGACGAACTGGACGCCGAGCCGGGCAAAGCTATCCGGCTGGACCTCCCGGCGCACTGGAAATCTTTTGTGTGGGCACTCGCCGCCTGGCAGTTGGGCATGGAGGTGGTCTTCGATGGCACCGCGGCGGACCTGCTGGTAACTGATACTCCCGACGACGGCGCCGGGGCCGGCTTTGAGGCGGTCGTCGCCGTGCCGCTCGCGGCACTTGCGATGCGCTGGCCCGGCGACTTGCCGCCGGGCGTCGTGGATTATGCTGCGGAAGTCCGGTCCCACGGTGACGTCTTCATGGCGCACAACGAACCGGAAGCCGACCTTCCGGCCGTCCGCGGCAGCGCGGGCCACACCCATGACAGCCTTCTGGACGGATTCGCTGCACCCCAGGAACCCGGCGTCCGGCTATTGGTTCGGGCGGCCGATGGTTTGGAGCCGGGCCTGGCAGCGTCGTTGGGCGCGTGGAAAGAAGATGGCTCAGTGGTGCTGGTGCATCCCGATCTGGAAGTGACCGGGCACCTGCTTGAGAATGAGCGCGTCAGCCGATCCTGAGATCAGTTCTTGATGGAGGGCACTTCGCCGGTCGGCGGTGCGCCTTGGCCCGCGTCCGCAGCTGACTTCTCCTTGTGATGGAGCTCCAGGATCTCGTGGTCGTGGGAGTAAGCCGGCTCGGCATCCAACTCTTCGTTGAAAACCCAAAAGCGGTATGCGAAGAACCGGAAAATGGTGCCCAGGACCAGTCCTACGACGCTTCCTGCGATAAACAGCGACGGCTTGTCATTCAAGTCCAGCACGTACTTGGCGAACCACACACAACCGGAGGCAATCAGAAGCCCGACGAAGTTCATGACGGCAAACAGGACGGCTTCACGGACCACGTTCGCCTGTTTGCGGTGGCGGAAGGTCCAGAAGCGGTTGGCCACCCAGGAGAACACGCTTGCAACGATCGTCGCAATGGCCTTCGCCCAGACTTCGCTTCCGTGCATCGGGCCCGAAAACAGCCAGATGTAAACTGCCGAGTCAATGACAAAAGCAACACCGCCTACGGCGCCGAACTTTGCTACCTCGCGCCAAAAAAGCGAGGCAAGTCCGCGGATGCGATCTGCAAGTGTGGTGATCATGACCCTCCATGGCCGTTGAAAAGTGGGCCGATGGGCCACATCCATTTTAGCGCCCATTTCCAACCGTTCCCTTTGAGTCCCCTGTGAGAACGCCGATACCGGGGCCTGCGCCACTGCCAAAGCAGGACTGAACCAACCACTAAACCGTGTCCAAATGGTGACGATATGGCGGTTGAATAGCGGCTGAATCAGTGTTCCGGCCGCTGGTTCGGTAGGCTGAACCTTGTGACTTTTCCAGTAATTGGTGTTGTTGGCGGCGGCCAGCTCGCACGCATGATGGCCCCGCCTGCTACCGCTTTAGGCTTCGAACTACGCGTTTTGGCTGAGGGCGAGGACGTTTCGGCTGTCCCCGCTGTGGCCAACGCCCCCATTGGCGACTACAAAGACCTGGACGCTCTCCTTGAGTTCTCCAAGGGCGTCGACGTCCTGACCTTCGATCACGAACACGTTCCCACGGAACATCTGCGTGCCTTGATCGACGCCGGCGTGAATGTGCAGCCCGGACCCGATGCCCTGGTGAATGCGCAGGACAAGCTCGTGATGCGCGCGGCCATCGATCGCCTCGGACTGCCCAACCCGGAGTGGGCCGCCGTTGGCTCAGTAGAAGAGTTGGTGGCGTTCGGCGACAAGATCGGCTGGCCCGTAGTGCTGAAGACGCCGCGTGGCGGCTACGACGGCAAGGGCGTCCGCATCGTTGACTCCGCCGATGATGCCGCTGGTACTGCCGACTGGTTCCAGGCCATGAGTCCCCTGCTTGCAGAAGCAAAGGTGGATTTCAGCCGCGAACTCTCGGCCCTTGTGGCCCGCACGCCCAGTGGCGAATCGCGGGCATGGCCCGTAGTTCACACCATTCAGGTTGACGGCGTGTGCGACGAAGTTATCGCCCCCGCCCAGAACATTCCACTCGAGGTTGCTGCTGCTGCCGAGGGGGCCGCACTACGCATCGCCAACGAACTCGGCGTTACGGGCGTCATGGCCGCCGAGCTCTTTGAAACCCCTGGGGTTGGTGCTGGGTTCCTCATCAACGAACTCGCAATGCGCCCTCACAACACAGGGCATTGGACCCAGGATGGGTCCATCACCAGCCAGTTCGAACAGCATCTGCGTGCGGTCCTTGACCTGCCGTTGGGCGCCACGGATGCTGTGGCCCCGGTATTTGTCATGAAGAATTTCCTGGGTGGGGACAACCAGAATCTCTTCGAAGCCTTCCCCATGGCCTTGGCTTATGAACCGGCAGCGAAGGTGCACTGCTACGGCAAGTCCGTGCGGCCCGGCCGAAAGATTGGGCATGTGAACCTGGCTGGCACCTCTACCTCAGAGGTAGATTCTGTCCGCCAACGCGCCACGGCAGTAGCCAACATCATCCGTGACGGCCGAATGCCCGCACAGACCACCCCCGAGGAGACCGAATGACATCAACATCGACAGCCCCGCTCGTAGGTCTCGTCATGGGCTCGGACTCCGACTGGCCCGTCATGGAAGCCGCTGCGGACGCCTTGGCCGAGTTCGGCATCCCTTTTGAGGCAGACGTCGTCTCGGCACACCGCATGCCCACCGAGATGATCCGCTATGGCCAGACTGCTCACGAGCGCGGCCTGCGCGTCATCATCGCCGGAGCAGGAGGCGCGGCACACCTTCCTGGAATGTTGGCTTCGGTCACTCCCCTGCCCGTAATCGGCGTCCCCGTTCCGTTGAAGACACTGGACGGCATGGACTCGCTGTTGTCCATCGTTCAAATGCCTGCCGGAGTTCCGGTTGCCACTGTCTCCATCGCAGGGGCCCGCAACGCAGGACTCCTGGCTGTACGGATGCTCGCCTCCGGCACAGACGAGCTCGCCAACCGCCTTCGCGAAGACTTGCTCAAATTCGCCCAGGAGTTGAACGACGTCGCCACCAAGAAAGGCGAGAACCTGCGCCACAAGGTGGAAGAGGTCTTTTCCCCTGCCAATGCTTCCGCCCGGAGCAGCCGCTAGAAAGGCAGCGGATGACCACCATGCACAAGAACCAGAATCAGTCCGGCACCGCCCTGACTGATCCAGTCCGCTATCCATCCGGGGCCAGCGCCCCGGTGCGGACCAAACGCGCCTTCGTGCTGGTCCTCCTCACGCTCTTCATCCCCGGCAGCGCCCAGATCGTGGCAGGTGACCGCAAGCTGGGCCGTCTCGCCCTGCGCATCACCCTCAGTGTGTGGGCGCTGGCTTTGCTGACGCTCTTGATTGCGTTGGTGAACCGGAGCATGCTGCTCAGCATCGTCACCCATCCGGTGGGATCGCTCTTCATCATCGTTGTCCTCGTTGCCCTGGCTTTGGGCTGGGCCTACCTGTTCCTGAACACCCTGCGGATCATCCGGCCCAACCTGCTGGCACCCGGGATGCGGCCTATCATTGCCGTCGTCCTTGCCATGACAACAGTGCTGGCCAGCGGGTCATTGGGCTACCTTGCGTACGTTTTGAACGTCAGCCGCAACGCGATCGGCAGCATCTTCAACGCCGGCCCTGCCATCGATCCCGTGGATGGTCGCTACAACTTCCTGATGATGGGAGGCGACGCCGGTGATGACCGGACGGGCAGGCGTCCGGACAGCCTTTCGGTCATCAGCGTCGACGCCAAAACCGGTGAAAGTGCCATCATTTCCGTGCCCAGGAACCTGCAGAACGCACAGTTCAGCGAGGGCTCGCCTATGCGGAAGATCTACCCCGATGGCTATAACTGCGGCGATGAATGCCTCATCAACGCCGTTAACACCGAGGTCACCAACAACCACAAGGACCTGTACCCAGGGGTTGCCGATCCTGGTGCGCAGGCCACCCTTGAGGCTGTATCCGGAACCTTGGGTATCACTGTGCAGGCGTATGTGCTGGTGGATATGGACGGGTTCGCCAAGCTTATCGATGCCATGGGCGGCATCCGCATCAAGGCTGGCGGCTGGGTACCCATCAGTGGACCCGTCACTGACGAGGCCAACGGGATCCACGGCATGCCCGATGGCTGGATTCCCGCTGGCGACCAGCACTTGGATGGCTTCCACGCCCTTTGGTATGGCCGTTCCCGTGAATTTGTGGACGACTACGCCCGTATTGCACGCCAGCAATGCGTACAGCAGGCCATGCTCAAGCAACTGGACCCCGGCACGCTGCTGACCAAGTTCGAGGACATCGCCAACGCAGGCACCAAGGTGGTGGAATCCAACATCTCCTCCGCGCAGCTCGGAAGCTTCGTGGACCTGGCCTTGAAGTCCAAGAGCCAACCGGTCAAGCGCCTCACTATTGGTCCTCCCGATTTCGATGCCTCGTTCTCCACGGTGCCGGACTTCGATCTGATTCACTCCAAGGTCCAGGAACTGTTGACCTCCCAGAACAGCCCCAAGGCCAATGACTCCATGGTGTCCAACAACGGCAATGCGGGCTCTCATGTCTTGGCAGCGGGCCCGGTCCAGGGCAGCTTCCCGGCCGGGATTCCCGCGGGCCAGCAGCCCTCGCCGTCGTCCTCGGATTTCACGCCGGTGACCACCACGCCGGATGGTACGCCCATCACGGAAGAACTGCTCAACGGCCTCAAGGCCCAGGGCGACGAGCAAGGCATCCGGGATCTCGTGGCAACCAATGGGCAATGCGCCCCGCTGTAGCACCAGCAGCATCACCACCTCACGTTCAGCGCGACGATAAGGACTTTCCTTCGTGTATCAGATTGAGAATGTTTTGCGACCCTACGCGTGGGGTTCGACGACGGCGATTGCCGGCTTGCTGGGGCGACCGGCGTCAGGTGGTCCGGAGGCAGAAATGTGGATCGGCGCCCACCCTGATTCCCCATCCACAGCCATTCACCCGAATGGGGTCACACAACCCCTCGACGCCCTGATCGCCTCGGATCCTACCCACTTTTTGGGACCTGACAGCCTTGCCGAGTTCGGGCCCCGGCTTCCCTTCCTCACCAAGATCCTGGCCGCAGAGCAGCCACTTTCTTTGCAGGTGCACCCTAGCTTGGAGCAAGCGCGCGAAGGCTTCGCCCGCGAGAATGCCGCCGGGATCCCCGCTGATTCCTCCGAACGCAACTACCGGGACGATAACCACAAGCCGGAGATGATTTTTGCGCTCACACCGTTCCGGGCATTGTGTGGGTTCCGCTCCCCTGCAGCAGCCCAGAGTGTTTTTGAGCACCTTGCCTCAGTGTTGGATTCCGCCGCGGTGGAGGTCCCCGCAATCATCAGCGGTGTGATTTCCGACCTCGGCATTCCCAACGAATCCGAAGCCCTGAAAGCTGCCTTCACCCGCCTGATCGAGGGCGGGAGCGACGTCTCGGATGCCATTCTCGAGGTAGAAGCCGTCCTGCGTGCAGGTGCCCCCCAAGAGCCCCACGAAGAGGCGCTGGCCGCAATGCTGGGGATCAATGAGGCTTTCCCCGGCGATCCTGGTGTGCTCATTTCCCTGCTCCTCAACCATCTTTCCCTGCAGCCGGGGGAAGCCGTGTACCTGCCGGCCGGAAACGTCCACGCCTACCTTCACGGCCTGGGCGTGGAAGTCATGGCTTCCTCGGACAATGTGCTGCGCGGCGGACTCACCCCCAAGCATGTGGACGTCCCGGAATTGATCAAGACCATCCGCTTCGAATCGATGGGCGTGCCCCGTGTTGAGGCCAGCGGAACGGAGTTTGGCCAGGAACTGTACCGCCCGCCCTTCAAGGAGTTCCAACTCCAGCGGATCGAACTCGGCCCGGGTGCCGAACCGGTGCCGCTGGCGCAGTCCGGTCCCGCCGTCGTCGTGGTTGTTGCCGGTTCCGTGGTGCTCGACTCGCCCAAGAGCGACCTCCCGCTGCAGCGGGGCGGTGCCGCGTTCATTCCTGAGGTGGAGAACCCGGTGAATGTTCATCCCGTGCAAGGCGCCACCGATACGAGTATTGCCTTCGCCGTGACAACAGGACTGGATAAGTGAGCGTGGACTTCTTTCTGCAGACGCCTGCTTGGGCTGACGTCCAGCGCTCGCTCGGCCGCCGGGTCCATGAGCAGTCAGGTCCCGGATGGAGCTTCCTCGCGATAGAGGAAAAGAACCCGGCGGGCAAAGTCATCTACGCCCCCTATGGGCCCGTGGCAAAGTCAGTGGACGCCTTCGACGCCGCGACGGCGGCCTTGGTGGAATTGGCGAAGAAGGAACGTGCTGTCTTCGTCCGCATGGAACCTGTGTCAGCGGGCTTTACTGCGTCAGAGGCCGGTGCGCTCCTCCGTTCCCGCGGCCTGCAGCCGGCGCCCGTCAACCTCCAGCCGGAGTTGAGCTGGATCGTGGACCTTGAGGGCGATTTCAAGGACGTCCTTGCCGGAATGAAGCCGACCAACCGGAACCTCTACCGCAACATCCACAAGAAGGGCGTGACGTTCCGGGCATCCCAGGATCCTGCGGACATCAAAATTCTCCTGCATTTCCTCCACCTGACGGCAGCACGCAACGGCTTCAAGCCACAAAGCGATGAGTACCTCACCCAGGTGGCTGAATGTTTGCTGCCGTCCGGCGCAGGAACGCTGTTCATAGCCGAACTCGAGGGTGAGCCGATCGCTGCCGCGTTCACCTACGATTCCTCGGACACCCGCACTTATGCCCATGCCGCACTGGACGATACCCACCGCAAGCTCAGCGCCGGTATTCCGCTCCTGGTCAACCTCATGGCAGATGCCAAGGAAAAAGGCCTGAAGCACGTGGACCTCTGGGGCGTGGCCCCTGAAGACCAGCCGGACCACAAATGGGCAGGCTTCACGTCCTTCAAGAAGTCCTTCGGAGGCCGCGAAGTAGCCTACCCCGGCACATGGGACCTCCCGGTGAACAAACTCCGCTACGGCGCCTACCAACTGGCCAGAAAACTCCGCGACAAGCTCCGCTAGGCCGCGCGCAAACCTTTGGCCCATGTAGCGTCCTGACCACCTTTGACCCCCCACTCCCTCAAACACGCCGCGGATCACTGCGTGTCGGACCACGTACAGCGTCAAAGTAAGTCGCGACGGCACACCCACAGCGGCCGACCACCCCGGAAAGCACGACGGCGGCACTCGCCCGAGCGCCGCCGTCGAACCTAACGCGGAAGCGCACCTCGTGCCCCGCCTGACGACACGCATCATCCCGGGTGACTCACAAAGACCCCCGACACCCAAATCCGCGCGTCCCCACTCCATTTGCGCAGCGAAATCGAGCTCAGGTGTCACCACTCCTCCCCCCAAAAAAATCGCGCGCCAGCGGAGCCCGTAGCGCACAAAGAAGGACGGCGAGTATCGCGAAAGCGGCATCAAATCGACGAGGTACGAGGAGATAGCCGCCGAGCGATGCTCGCCGTCCTTCTGTTAGCTACGGGGTTACGGCTTGCGCGCGTACGTCTCCCACTTGGATGCGTGGTGCTCAGCATCCACGAAGCGAACTGTGCCGGACTTGGAACGCATCACGATGGACTGTGTCAGTACGCGGTCCTTCTGGTAGCGAACGCCGTGGAGGAGGTCGCCGTCGGTGATGCCGGTGGCTGCGAAGTAGCAGTTGTCCGAGGTGACGAGGTCGTTGGTGGAGAGCACGCGGTCGAGGTCGTGTCCGGCGTCGATGGCTTTCTGCTTCTCGTCGTCCGACGTAGGCCACAGGCGGCCTTGGATAACACCGCCGAGGGACTTGATGGCGCAGGCGGCAACGATGCCTTCGGGGGTTCCGCCGATACCCATCAGTGCGTCCACGCCGGTTCCGGATCGGGCTGCGGCGATGGCACCTGCGACGTCGCCGTCCATGATGAACTTGGTGCGTGCACCGGCTTCGCGGATTTCTTCCACGAGCGGGCGGTGCCGGTCACGGTCCAGGATCATGACATTGAGCTGGTTGACCTTGACACCCTTGGCCTTGGCGATCAGGTGCAGGTTCTGCTTCACGGGCAGGCGCAGGTCAACCATGTCGGCAGCTTCAGGGCCTGTGACCAGCTTTTCCATGTAGAAAACCGCGGAGGGATCGAACATGGAGCCGCGTTCGGCCACTGCCAGGACGGCAAGCGCGTTGTTGATGCCGAGGGCGGTCAGGCGGGTTCCGTCGATGGGGTCCACGGCGACGTCGCACTCGGGACCGGTGCCGTCACCAACCTGCTCGCCGTTGAACAGCATGGGGGCTTCGTCTTTTTCGCCTTCACCGATGACCACAACGCCATTGAAGTGGACGGTGTGAAGGAACGAACGCATGGCGTCGACGGCGGCGCCGTCTGCCTTGTTCTTGTCGCCGAAACCTACCCAGTGGCCACCGGCAATTGCCGCGGCTTCGGTGACGCGGACGAGTTCAAGCGCAAGGTTGCGGTCGGGTTCGTCGAGGCCGACGGCGAGCGACGGCGAAATCGTGGAATACTGCTGGGTCATTGGTGCAGGAGACACTTGAACCTCTTCTTCGAGTGACGATTCACGGGACCGGACACGGTTGCACGAGGCAACCTGGGGTCCCTCTATGAACGATCATAGTCGCCGCATGCCTTTGGAGTCGCTGGATGACCACGGCCGGCAATTCCTGCGGTGAGGTTCCCGGTTGTGTGTTCGCAGCCGGGATGAGGGACTATGGAGGTGTGAGTGAAACGCAGGACAAGCCCGCTGCCGGCAACCAGCCCAAGGCCGCAGAGGCAACCCCCAACAGCGCCCCGGACGCCATGGATGCCCCTTATAAACCCGTCATTCCGGCAAAAGCCGCCAAGCGGGCCAACGCCTCCGTCATTGGCATGATCATTGCCCTGGTGCTGTGTGTCCTCGCATTCCTTCCTATTGTGTTGATGAACCCTGCCCCGAAGGGTGAGGGCTTTCGGCCCGCCGTTGACGTTGCTTCAATAGCCCGCAACGCTGCCGATGTGGCGGGATTCACACCTGTCACGCCGGAAACCGGCGACACATTCAAGCCGAACTACGCCCGCTGGGAATCCGGCTCGGGAACCGGCGTGCCCACGTGGGAAGTTGGTTACCTGACTCCCAAGGAGGCCTTCATCGGCCTCACCCAGACCACCAAGGCGAATCCCACGTGGGTTCTGCAGCAGACAGGTAACCTGCCCCTCACCGGCACCCGTAACGCCGGTGGCCAGGATTGGGAGCTCCACGATTCCGGCAAGGACAAGCGCAGCATGGTGCTCGACTACCGTGGAACCACCATCATCCTGAGCGGCACGGCGAACCTTGAAGAGTTCGCCACACTCGCCGCCGCCGTGGTTAAGTCTGCGGACCAGGCCGCTGCAGCTTCCGCATCTGCAGCGCCGTCCTCATAAGCACACGCAGCGCAACAGTTTTACGGGCCGCCACCTCCGGGCCGTAAAGTAATCAGGTGCCTACTTATCTGACTCCCGCCCTTGCCTGGCGCCGCCTCCAAGAGGGCAACGAACGTTTTGTTGCCGGCGAATCCCTGCACCCCAACCAGGACGCGTCCCGGCGCTCATCACTCATCGAGAACCAGAACCCCTTCGCCGTCATCTTTGGCTGCTCCGACTCCCGCCTCGCAGCCGAGATTATCTTCGATCTCGGCTTGGGCGACGCCTTCGTGGTGCGCACCGCCGGACAGGTGATCGACGACGCCGTCCTCGGTTCCCTTGAATACAGCATTGCCGAGCTCCGTGTTCCACTCATCGTCATCCTTGGCCATGACAGCTGCGGAGCCGTGAAGGCTACCAAGGCCGCCGTGGAAACCGGCGAGATGCCCGTGGGGTTCATCCGCGACCTCGTGGAACGCATCACCCCGTCCGTACTGACTTCCCTGCGCAATGAACAGGAAGACGTCAACGACATGGTGGTGGAGCACGTCAAGCAAACCTCAGCAAGGCTGGCCGACAGCTCACGTGTGATTTCGGACGCCATCGACGACGGCCGCGTGGCTGTAGTGGGCTTGTCCTACAAGCTCGATGAAGGCCGTGCGGCCCTCGTTTCCGGGATCGGCAAGCTTTAGTGGCCCGTGCTCCGGCCTCCGCGCCGGAGCACGTAGCACTCCCTTCCGGGTTTTCGATGCGGGACCCAATCGCCCTAAGCTAGCCCCATGACTTCCACCACTGAGTTCCGTATTGAACATGACACGATGGGCGAAGTTCGCGTCCCCGTGAACGCCCTGTACCGCGCCCAGACGCAGCGTGCTGTGGAGAACTTCCCCATCTCCGGCAAGACGCTTGAGCGCACTCACATCGAAGCCCTTGCACGCGTCAAGAAGGCCGCTGCACTGGCGAACGCCGAACTGGGGGTGCTCGATGGTGAGCTCGCCGAGGCCATCGCCGCAGCTGCCGATGAGGTAGCCACCGGCAAGTACGACGGCGACTTCCCGATTGACGTCTTCCAGACCGGCTCGGGCACTTCCTCCAACATGAACACCAACGAGGTCATCGCAGAGCTCGCTTCGCGTGCCCTCGCAGCTGCGGGCAGCGACAAGGTGGTCCACCCCAACGACCACGTGAACGCTTCGCAGTCCTCCAACGATGTGTTCCCGACGTCCGTCCACGTTGCCGCCACCTCTGCCCTGATCAATGACCTGATCCCGGCCCTGGAATACCTGGCAGCATCCCTGGACCGCAAGGCCGAGGAGTTCAAGGACGTCGTCAAGTCCGGCCGCACGCACCTCATGGATGCCACGCCGGTCATGCTCGGCCAGGAGTTCGGTGGCTACGCCGCCCAGGTCCGTTACGGCATCGAGCGCATCAACGCAGCCCTCCCCCGCGTCGCGGAGGTCCCCCTTGGTGGCACCGCTGTTGGCACCGGTATCAACACTCCCGCCGGCTTCCCGGAGCGCGTCATCGAACTGCTCGCAGCCGACACCGGCCTGCCGCTGACCGAGGCCCGCGACCACTTCGAAGCACAGGCAAACCGCGACGGCCTCATCGAGGGCTCCAGCCAGCTGCGCAACATCGCGATCTCCTTCATGAAGATCAACAACGACCTCCGCTGGATGGGTTCCGGCCCCAACACGGGCCTCGGCGAGATTGCCATCCCGGACCTGCAGCCGGGCTCCTCGATCATGCCGGGCAAGGTCAACCCCGTTATCTGCGAAGCCTCCATCATGGTGTGCGCGCAGGTCATCGGCAATGACACCGCGATTGCCTGGTCCGGGACCAACGGCGCCTTCGAATTGAACGTCGGCATCCCCGTCATGGCCGCCAACCTTTTGGAGTCCATCCGCCTGCTGGCCAACACCAGCCGCGTGATGGCGGACAAGATGATCGATGGCATCACCGCCAACGTTGAGCGCGCCCGCTTCCTGGCCGAGGCTTCCCCGTCGATCGTGACCCCGCTGAACAAGTTCATCGGCTACGAGAACGCCGCCAAGATCGCAAAGATTGCCGTCAAGGAGGGCCTGACCATCCGCCAGGCCACCGAGAAGCTTGGCTTCGTCGGTGAGGGCGAAGGCAAGGTCACCGAGGCAGAGCTCGACAAGGCCCTCGACGTCACCACTATGACGTCCCCCGCTCACAAGAACTAACACTCAGAGCACGACGGCGGCCGGTACCTTTCGCACGAAGGGTGCCGGCCGCCGTCGTGCCCGGGAGTTTGTGTGAGCCTCAGCTTCACCAAACGCCAAAGGATTTTGCACTTTTTCTTTAAGAGTGCAAAACTTTACTTTGTGAGCAATAGTGCAAATATCGACGGCGGCCTCCGCGAGCGCAAGCGGGCCGCCACACGTTCGGCGATTACCGCCGTCGCCCGTTCCCTGACCGCAGAACGAGGGCTGAACGGATACACCGTGGAACAGGTCTGCGAAGAATCGGGTATCTCGCGTCGTACGTTCTTCAATTACTTCCACTCCAAGGAAGACGCGGTGATCGGCGCGTTCTCGGACGAACTGCCCCAGGACGCGATCGAGGATTTCAATCGTGGGCCAGTCCAGAACGCAGACAGCATCTCGGGCACTTTGCTCGCCGCCTTGTACCAGCTCACGTTGACCATCATGGAGCGTTCGGCCATCAGCCGGTCCGAGGTCCACCAACTCATCGCCGCCATCAAAGCCGAGCCACAACTCCTTGGCCGGATGACGCTGGAAGGCGAAGCCCGTGAGCGGCAATTCGCCGAACTCATAGCGCACCGTGAGGGCCTTTCACCCGGGCACCCCGAAATCGTCATGGCCGCGGCCGTCTTCGGAGCTGTCTCAAAGAAGACCGCTCAGCAGTTCTTCTCCGAGGACAACGCCCGGCCCTACCGCGAACTTCTGCGTCAGAACCTCGCCGCAGCCCAAAAGCTCTTTGCCCAACCGCTGGACGCCACACCTGCAGAAACCCCGAAGGATCACGCATGAGTACCCTTTCCAAGGCAGCCGAGCCGCTGCTGTTGACCCAGAAAAGGATCTGGATCATTTTCTCGGCGCTGATCGCAGGCATGCTCCTGTCCAGCCTCGACCAAACCATCGTTTCCACTGCAATGCCCACCATTGTGGGCAAGCTGGGCGGGGTGGAGCACCAGGCCTGGATCACTACGGCCTATCTTCTGGCCACCACCATCGTCATGCCGATCTACGGTAAATTTGGCGACATCCTGGGCCGCCGGAACCTGTTCCTCATAGCCATCGCGTTGTTTACGCTCGCTTCGGTGGGTTGTGCCTTCGCCACGGATTTCTGGGGCTTCGTGATCTTCCGTGCCATCCAGGGCCTCGGCGGAGGCGGCTTGATGATCCTCTCGCAGGCCATCATTGCCGACGTCGTCCCGGCTAAAGAGCGCGGCAAATACATGGGTCCCTTGGGCGCCATCTTTGGCCTGTCAGCCGTGGCTGGTCCGCTGCTGGGCGGATTCTTCGTTGATCACCTGACGTGGGAATGGGCGTTTTACATCAACATCCCCATCGGCATCGCAGCCTTCATCACGGCATGGTTCACCCTGACGTTGCCGAACAAGAAGGCTGAGAAGAAGATCGACATCCTGGGTGTCCTGTTCCTCTCCGCGGCCACCACCTGCCTCATCTTCTTCACCGATTTCGGCGGCAAGAAAGATGAAGGCTGGGATTCCCCACTCACGTGGGCTTTCGGAGCCGGTATGGTTCTGGCGGCGTTTGCCTTCGTGATGGTCGAACGGCGTGCCGAGGACCCCATCATTCCTCTGAGCCTGTTCAAGAACCCCATCTTCATCAACGCAACGGCCATTGGCTTCACTCTTGGCCTGGGAATGTTCGCTGCGATCGCCTTCGTACCTACCTTCCTGCAGATGTCCTCCGGGACCTCCGCCGCCCAATCCGGGCTGCTCATGCTCCCGATGATGGTTGGCCTGATGGGAACGTCCATCTACTCCGGCATCCGCATCTCCAAGACCGGCAAGTACAGAATGTTTCCGATCCTTGGTGCCTCACTGACCATCGCGGCCATGTTGTGGCTGACCACCCTCACGGCTGAAACTCCGATCTGGGTCATCTGCGTCCAGCTCTTCCTCTTCGGCTCAGGCCTTGGCCTGATCATGCAGGTGATCGTTCTGGTGGTACAGAATTCGGTCCCGGCAGACCAGATTGGCACGGCTACCAGCACCAACAACTACTTCCGTGAGGTGGGCGCTTCCCTGGGGGTCGCCGTCTTCGGTTCCATCTTCACCAACCGCCTTGCTGAATCCTTGACCAACGCGTTTACTGGCGCAGGTGCATCTGCCGAGCAGGCTTCGCGGTCCACCAGTACCTTGGATCCCCAAGCCCTGGCTCAACTGCCTGAACAGCTTCGCGACGCGATAGTTAACGCCTACGCCAACTCGCTGGCACCCGTGTTCTGGTACTTGGTTCCGTTCATCGCCATCGCATTGCTGCTGGCCATCACGCTCAAGCAGATCCCTCTCTCGGACACTGCCGGCATGGTGGCACGAGGCGAGGCAGTGGGTGGTGCGGAGGCTGAACGCCTCGAAGCCGAACGCCTGGAAGCCGCTGTGGCCTCTGCCGAGGGACAAGAGCCCCTACGGGCACCGGCTGACGCCGGCGCCAAATAGCTTAGTCCTCCACCTGGTACGCCACGGGGCCTTCGGGCTCCGTGGCAAGCCTGATGGCCTCAAGGTTTCCCTCGCTCATGTCAGGCAGTTCGTCCAGTCCGAACCAGCCAACGGCGATCGATTCATCATCGTTTACCTGAGCGTCGCCGGAGACATATCTGCAGCGGAAGGTGATGTCCAGGAAGTCGCAGATGTCGCCATTCGGAAAGGTGACCGGACCTACAACCCCGACGGCGAGGATCCGCTCAGTTTCGGCCACAACCGCAGTTTCCTCGAAGATTTCCCTTACCAGCCCGGGAGCGGGATGCTCGCCTGGCTCAAGGATGCCGGTGATCACCGTCCAGTGGTGATTGTCCGCCCGTTGGCAGAGCAGCACCCGGCCATCGTCGTCGAAAACCACTCCCCTGACCGCCGGCAACCACAGCGGGTCATTCCCGATCTTCTCCCGAAGCTTGAGGACAAATTCCGGTGCGCCCATGGCGTTAGTTTTCCTTCAATTCGATCGTGGCGTGTGAGTTGCTCAACGTGAGCACGCCGTCGTCGAGGTTCCATTGAACAGGCTGCTCGAAGAGCTTGACGGTCCAGCCCTCGTAGCTGCCCTCAAGCTCCCGGCAGCCCATGGCCGAGGCGGCCATTGAACGCATTGCCCAGACATCGTCCTGGACCGAGACTTCCACATTGAGCACGTTGCATGGTGTCTTCACCAGCAGGGTCCACTCCCCGTTGACATGCGTAGAGCTGATCTGCAGCGGTTGCGTCCCGAGCCACGCTACCTCTCCGGTGGCATCGCTTCCGCGCACCGACGTAAAAGTGGAGCAACCCAGCGGACCGCCCTCGCAGAAGGGCTCCGGCTGATGAGTCATGAGCGGTTGGATGCTGGCCCCAGGGGTTGTACCGGGAAAGTCGCCCGATTGCCCGCAGCCAGAGATCAGCAGGGTGCAGCCCACGACCACCACGAGAACAGGCCAAAAACTACTCCTCTGCACCGCGGCCCCCTCCAGGCGTGTTGAGCGCATCAAACCATCTGGGCTAAGCATGCCGCAGCCCGGTGAACCGCAGAACACGGGAAGCGTTGCAGTTCGGCCGCAGTTGGCGCCGCGGGGTGAGTGGAAGGATCAAGCAGGTAAAAGCACCATGCTCACCAAGGCTCCCGCCAGCATGAAGGGCCCAAACGGGATCGCCGAACCCAGCGTGCCGCGCCTGGACACAAGGATCACCAGGCTCCACAACCCGCCGAGCAGGAAAGCGGCGAAGGTGCCCGCGAAGACATGGGCCCACCCGAGGTAGCCGAGGTAGAGTCCAAGCACTCCGGCCAGCTTCACGTCCCCGAACCCCATACCAGGTGGATAAACCAAGCGAAGCAGGAAGTAGAACAGCCACAGCACGCCGCCACCGGCCAGCACTCCGAGCCCAGGTATACCGAACAGCGAGGCATCCAGCCCTTCCGCGGCACCGGAGACGCCAACAAACACCAGAACCGCAGCGCCCAGCAGCAGGACCCCGCCCACCGCATAAGACGGAAAGACGATCCGGTTGGGCAGCAGATGGCTCCGGATATCAATAATGGTCAGGCGCACCGCCATCACCAGGAAGTACGCGCACGCAAGAACCACCAGCCAGAAGCCCAGCGGGCTGGCGTCCCAGAGGTCGGCGAGTCGTCGGATCACCCTGCAGATGCTATCCCGAATTGGTCCAGGGGCCGGGTTGAACGCGTAGGTAAACTGTGGATATGGCGCGCTACAGTGCAGGTGGATCAGGTTTCGGACCGGACTTCGGGTCTGGTTTTGCACCGGGTAACGGGCATGGCCGGCAGGCGCAGGACTTGTCCTCCACATTCCGCAATCTGTGCCGTTCTTCACCGTGGAAGTGGACGAGTCTTCGTTTCGAATACCTCGAAAGGCCTGGGACTGGCGCCAATCTGGTCCGTGCATGGCTCAGGCGGCCTGGTGCCCTGCGGCTGGAGACTCCTGACGGAAAGCTGCTGCACAGCACCACGGGCATCAACGATTCCCGGGACGACCTCTACGTCAGTGCCACGCGACGCTCATGGTTGCTTCCTGCACACCTGGTGACTCCGGTCTATGATGGCGCTGGCTTGGTCCGCAGGCGCCCAGAGGCGGCATACGGTGAACCGTCCTTTGGCAACGGACGGCTGGCTGCAGCCCTGGATCCGGTGGAACTTGCCGGCAATGCGCCCGTCCCGCTGGAGTTCCCGGATTCCAATCCCGTGTCCCTGGAAGAGCCCCGGGAAGTAGACCATGAGGGACGGTTGGCCTTGGAAACAGTGGTCACCCGTGGCCGGACCTACGTGCCCTTGGACCCTTCCCAACCTTTGGCCCATCCGGGGCGTACGCTGATCCGGGTAGATGCAGCGACCGGCGTCTGCGTCGCCAGTCAAAGCCTGGACGGCGATACGTCCGGCAAGGGTCATTGGCTGAAGATCCTGGCCGTCGACGAATACATGCTGGACGATCTTTTCCTTGCCGAGTCAATGAACCTTACCGACGTTCGGCGCCATATCTCCTGGGACATCGGCCCAGCTGCCTGACATCCCCGATCCATCAAGGCTGTCACCCGCCCTGTGACTCGCATGCCCTCGACAGCCGGGCTAAGCTGCACCGATGACCACGCTCGCGGAAACCTGGCCGCCCTTCGGACTCACGCTCACGACTCCCCGACTGACCCTCCGTCCAGTTCTCGACGCCGATATCCCGGCTGCCGTCGCGGCAGCCCGTTCCGGCGTCCACGAGGCCGGCAAGAGCCCTTTCAGCACCCCGTGGACAGAACTCCCCGACGACGAGCTCGCCCCCAACATGGCTCAGTGGTACTGGCGCTGCAGGGCCGGATTCACGCCTGACTCCTGGACCCTTCTCCTCGGCGTCTGGCACAACGAGGACCTCCTTGGCGTCCAGGACATCGGCGCCAAGAACTTCGCCAAGCTACGGACGGTTAGCACGGGCTCCTGGCTCAAGCAGGCGGCGCAAGGGCAAGGCATCGGCAAGGAGATGCGTGCCGCCGTCGTCAGCTACGCGTTCGACTACCTGAAGGCGGAAGTGGCCGAATCCGAAGCGGCTTCTTGGAACAAGCAATCCTTGGGTGTCTCCACAAGCCTCGGCTACGAACGCAACGGAGTCTACAAGGACGTCTGGGGAGACACAGCCCGGGAAGTCCAAAAAGTCCGCCTCACCCCGGAAACCTTCAACCGCCCCGACTGGACCCTAAAAGTCCAAGGCCACGAAGAGCTGAAAACATACCTGGGGCTGTGACGTGGAACGGAGGCGAAGGCCAGCCATCCGGCAGCGTGCGTCAAAAGCGAGGAACGAGCTAGCACGCAGAGGATGGCTGGCCTTCGCCGCAGGCGAGCAGGACTTCAAACGGGCTTAGATTTCAGCCCCTTCGAGCAGCTCCGTCACCAAGGCCGCAATCGGCGATCTCTCGGACCTGGTGAGGGTGATGTGGCCAAACAGCGGATGGCCTTTGAGGGTTTCCACGACGGCGGCCACGCCGTCGTGCCGGCCGACACGAAGGTTGTCGCGCTGCGCGACGTCGTGGGTGAGCACGATCTTGGAGTTCTGGCCGATGCGGCTCATCACGGTCAAGAGGACGTTCTTCTCCAAGGACTGTGCCTCGTCCACGATGACGAAGGCGTCGTGGAGTGAGCGTCCGCGGATGTGGGTGAGCGGCATGACTTCGAGCATGCCGCGGTCCATGACTTCTTCCA
The DNA here is from genome assembly GCF_056395565.1 of Paenarthrobacter sp. 10L412. Taxonomy (NCBI): domain Bacteria; kingdom Bacillati; phylum Actinomycetota; class Actinomycetes; order Micrococcales; family Micrococcaceae; genus Paenarthrobacter; species Paenarthrobacter sp. 10L412. The sequence goes on from NZ_JBFTJT010000008.1 coordinate 51,361, forward strand.
CGACTTCCTGGCTGACTAACGCGCCGAGTGTGTCGAAAACGGCTTGAGCCCAAGGGTTCATCTTTTCCGATTCAGACCCTGGGAGGTATCCCAGCTCCTGACCGCCTACGGCGTAGAGGGGCCGGAAGACGATCACCTTGCGGTGTTCGCGCCGCTCCAGGACGGCTTCGAGGCCCGCACAGAGCGCCAGTGCGGATTTACCGGTGCCAGCCCGGCCACCGATGGACACGATGCCCACTGCGGGATCCATGAGGAGGTCGATGGCGAGCCGTTGTTCCGCCGAGCGGCCATGGAGTCCAAAGACATCGCGGTCACCCTTGACGAGGCGGACCTGTTTGTCGGCCCCTACGCGGCCGAGCGCCGAGCCGCGGTTGGACAGAAGGACAAGTCCGGTGTTCACGGGAAGTTCCGCGGCGGAGGGGATGAACACGGGCTCATGGCCGTAAAGTGTGGTGATTTCGTCTTCGCTGGCTTCCACTTCCGCTATGCCGGTCCAGCCTGAATCCTTGACGAGTTCGTTGCGGTATTCGTCTGCGTGCAATCCCATCGCGGAGGCTTTGACGCGCATGGGGAGGTCTTTGGACACCACCGTGACGTTGTGGCCCTCGTTTGCCAGGTTCTTCGCTACGGCCAGGATGCGGCTGTCGTTGTCCCCGCCCCGGAAGCCTGCGGGAAGGACCTCCGTGGAAATGTGGTTCATCTCGACCCGGAGCATGCCTCCATCGGCGCCAATGGGTATCGCGTGGTCCAGTCCGCCATGTTCGATTCGGAGGTCATCCAGGAGCCGCAGGGCTTTGCGGGCAAAATACCCTAGTTCGGGATCGTGGCGTTTGCCTTCAAGTTCGCTGATGACCACGATCGGGACGATGACTTCGTGCTCAGCGAAGCGCAGCAGTGCGTGCGGGTCTGAGAGCAAGACGGATGTATCGATCACATAGCTGCGGCCCACTGCAGACGATGCTGTCCGTTCCCCCGATGAAACCCGTTTGGCGCGAGAGGTAGCTGCACTTTCCCCGTCAGAAACCATTGTGGGCAGTTGCTCAGAAATAGCCACATCGACTCCAGCCCCGGGCGGTCGCCCGGCCTAATGGTGAAGCGGCTCGGCCGGAAGGCCGGGCGTGGCCTCCCATGTAACTGGTGCGATAGTTCGCTCCATCTACTGGCCTCCCCGATCAGCGGGCGGTTTTGCCTGCTGATGGGATTAACGTAATCCCCCTCACAGAAAATTCCGAAACCTGCGTCGGCAAGTCGCATTGCCAGCTGATTAATTCCTGGTGAACCGAAGCGCACCTAGGAGCCGAAGCGACGCTGGCGTCCGGCATAGTCCCGGAGCGCCCGCAGAAAATCAACCTTGCGGAACGCCGGCCAGAGGGCCTCGCAGAAGTAGAACTCGCTGTAGGCGCTCTGCCACATCAGGAATCCGGAGAGCCGCTGCTCACCGGAGGTGCGGATGACAAGGTCCGGATCCGGCTGGCCGCGCGTGTAAAGGAACCTTGAGATGTCGTCCACCGAAAGTTCATCTGCGACGTCGGACATAGTCCGCCCTTTGGCGACCGCATCGCGGAGGAGTTCCTTCACGGCGTCGACGATTTCACGCCGCCCGCCATAGCCGACTGCCACGTTCACATGGATTTTTTCATGGACCGGGGTCCGGGCGGTCAGCTTATTCAGGCGATCGGCCAGATAGTCCGGCAGAAGCTCCGGCGCACCCATGGCGTGCACGGAGACATCCTCATTTTCATCAAGCCGGTCCATGGTGTTCGCGATGATGCCCATGAGCAGGTCAAGCTCTTCGCCGGAGCGGTTCATGTTGTCCGTGGAGAGCATGTACAGCGTCACTACTTTGACGCCAAGCTCCTGGCACCAGCCAAGGAACTCGTGGATTTTGTCCGCCCCTGCCTGGTGTCCCTGGCTGGTTGGCGCGTTGAACTGGCGGGCCCACCTGCGGTTGCCATCCACCATGACACCGATGTGCCTGGGGATGCGGTCCTGCTTCAGGGAGCGAAGGAGTTGGCGCTCGTAGAAGCCATAAAGGAAACCGGGCAGCTCCACCGGACTCTCACCTGACTTCCTTGCTCTTACGACGACCGCGCACATCCAAGGCTACCTTCCCGAGCTGCCTCGCAGGTGCAGGGCTGGGTCGCATTCACGTCCAGGCAGGGTTACTTATCAGTAACTTACTGAAGCGTAGGATACTCTTTAATGATGGCCGAGCTGCTCACTATCAAGCCCGCATGGCGCGGTTGGATCCACGCCGTTGCCGCCCCTTTCGCCCTCGCGGCTGGAATCGTCCTGGTGGCGCTTGCCCCCACAGCCGACCGAAAGATCACGTCCACGATTTACGCGGTAACAGGCGTCCTTCTCTTCGGCGTCAGTGCCGTTTACCACCGTGGAAACTGGTCCCCGAAGACCCGGCTGGTGCTCAAGCGCCTGGACCACACCAACATCATGTTGGTGATCGCTGGAAGCTATACGCCGCTGGCTTGGTCGCTTCTGGAGCGCTCCCAGGCCGTCACGTTGCTGTGGATTATCTGGTCCGCGGCCATAGCCGGGGTGCTGTTCCGGGTTCTGTGGACCGACGCCCCGCGGTGGTTATACGTCCCGATCTACATTGCGCTGGGCTGCGGGGCACTCTTCTACCTCCCCCAGTTCTTCACAGCGAATGCCGCCTCTGCCACCCTCATCTGCGTGGGCGGCGCCCTCTACATAGCAGGCGCAGTCTTCTATGCCATCAAGAAGCCAAATTTCAGCGTCCAACACTTCGGGTTCCACGAACTCTTCCATGCCTTCACTGTGCTGGCGTTCGCGGCCCACTTCGTGGCCATCATGATGGCAGTCCTCAGCTAGCGCCGGAGGTCATGCGCGCCAGCGTTGATTGCACCTGCGCAACCGTCCCCACGGGCCTCTCGCACACCATCTCCCGGCACAAGTACACCTGTGGCGAGCCGTCAGGCGCGCCCGTGCGATGAACCAGCAGCGGAACCTCGCCCTCACCAGCCGGGGACACGGCGTCGTTCTCTTGCAACGCGACCACCAGGCCCGGGCTGGCGGACTTCAAGAGCGCGCCGTGCAGTTCCTGCCGCAATGACGAGTCGGGACCAGCGACGGCGGCCTCCACCGGCCCCGCCAGCGCGGCCTGCGCCGTAGCAAGGAGCCACCCGGCAACGCGGGGGGCTCGTGTGGCCAGCGGAGGAAGCAGGCCCAGGATGTTCCCGGCCATGAGGCGGTGGGCGTGCGAGCCTGAGTAGGCCGAATACGTCAGCAGCACCCCGGCAAATCCGGCGGCCCCGCTGGGCGTGGCATTATCGAACGGATCAAGAGCAGCACGCTGACCTTGGGCGTTGAACACCTGGGCGGACTCCCCGGCCGAATCGGCGAGGTGTCCATCTTCGACAAAACGCGCTTCAGCCGCCCGGATGAGGTCTTCCGCGAGACGGTACCAGCGCTTTGTTCCCGTTACGGCGTACAGGGAGAACAAGCCCTCTGCACAGAACGCGTAGTCTTCCAGGAGTCCCGCGATCCCCCGGGCCCTGGAATCGTGCGAGACCCGGACCAGCAGCCCCCGTTCGGCGTCCCAGTGCACGGTCTCGAGATACTCCGCAACATTCTCAGCTGCAGCCACAAGGTCCGGGCGGTCCAGCACCGCTCCGGCCTCGGCAAGCCCCGCGATCGCGAGCCCGTTCCAACCCGCCACAACTTTCTCGTCCCGGGCGGGCTGGTTCCGGAGATCGCGCGCGGCCAGGAGCGCGGGCCTGACGCGACGCCAGAGCGTGGATTCGGGAGGGGACAGGGGCCGCCCGGCATGCAGGGGTGAACCCAATTCCGAGACGGTGCCTTGGCCGCCAATATTCATCATGCGGGCCACCTCCTCGGCGTCACCGCGGCCGAGGACTTCCAGCAAGGATGCGGGCGTCCAGAGATACGCTGCGCCTTCATGGTGCACACCGTCCACCACGGTATCGGCATCCAATGATGAAGCCAGTCCACCCCCAGGCAGCCCCAGCGAGGCCAGCATCCAATCCCCGCACCTGGACGCTACCTCCGCCGCCTCCTCAGCGGGGAACTCCTCATTGCCCCCAAGCCGCACCCAGTAGGCGTAGACGCGCAGGAGCTGGGCATTGTCGTAGAGCATTTTCTCGAAGTGTGGCACGGACCAATCCGCCGTAACCGAGTACCGGGCGAAACCGCCGTCGAGTTGGTCGCACAAAGCCGAACGCGCCATCCCGGCCAGCGCCCGCCCAGCCATGTCCCGCGCAGCCTCCGCCGTCTCCGACCGTGCGGTTGCATGGCGGATGAGGAACTCAAGAACCGCCGACGGCGGAAACTTGGGAGCGCTGCCGAACCCACCGGCGTCGGGGTCTTCAGAGCGAGCCAAAACCCTTGCTGCATCCGAAAGCAGTTGTGCATCCACCACCTCAGGCGGGCCGTCAAGCCGAACGGCAGACGACAGCTGGGCGTTGGCCATGTTCGCGGCCAGTCCCCTCGCGTTTTGCTCAACAGCCTCACGGCGTTCAACCCACGCCTCATGGACCGCTTCAAGCACGTTTCGGAAGGACGGCCGTCCAGGCAAGGGAACGGGCGGGAAATACGTGCCCGCATGGAAGGCGAGGCCCTCCGGAGTCAGGAAAACGGACATTGGCCAGCCGCCCTCACCGCTGATGGCCTGCGTGGCCGTCATGTAGACAGAATCGACGTCCGGCCGTTCTTCGCGATCCACTTTGACGGGCACGAAGTGGGCATTGAGATAGTCCGCAGTTTCCTGGTCCTCAAAGGATTCATGGGCCATGACATGGCACCAGTGGCATGCCGCATATCCGATGGAGAGGAAGACGGGGACATCCCGGGCTGCGGCAAGGGCGAACGCTTCGTCGCCGAAAGGACGCCAGAAGACCGGGTTACCTGCGTGTTGGCGCAAATAGGCAGACGGTTCCGAACCCAGGACATTCGCAGCCCCGGGCCAGTTGTTTCCGCGTGGGTCAGCGGCTTCCGGGAGCGGCATCGCCGTTCTCATCCGTGGTGCCGGCGTCGCCGCCCGCACTATCAAGGGTTCCGGCTTCCGCAGCCAAGCGTGCCTCCTCCACCTGCGCACGGTACCGAACCCGGCGGATACGGCGAACCATGTCCACGATGAGGAACGTCGTGAGAATCACGATGAAGGCCGTGAGGACGAAGCCCCAGGTCCCGGGCGTCACCTGGTCCTCGGACAGGCCAGGCCGAAGCGTCCCGGTGGGGTCCGGCGACGGACTGACGGTCAAGGCGAGGATCAAGTGGTGCACGTTCAAACCTTCTATGGGAGCTGATGCATGTCGGCTGGCTTCAGCGCGGAGCTGGGCTGTTCGGTGGCCGCCGGCGACTTCTACAAACGATAGAAACTGGTGGCAACACCTATCTTATCCCCGCAAACAGATCCTTTTCCGGCAGCTCCGTGGACACCCTGGACTTGATCAGCGTGTAGTCCTCCCAAGGCCACGCCGTCCGCTGCAAGTCAGGTGAGACCGCGAAGAAGAAACCCATGGGATCGATCTGTGTCCGGTGCGCCCGGAGAGCGTCATCGCGCGCCTCGAAGAAGTCGCCGCAATCCACCTGCGTGGTGGTCTGGTGTGCGGGAGCAGGAGGAGTATGGCCCTCCGCATCTGCCTCAAGCCACGCCGCGAGCCGCTCAGCATAGGGCGACTGCAGCCCTGCCTCTTCCAGCGCAAAGTGCAGTGCACGGAAGCGTTCGGGGCTGAAAGCGCGGTCGTAGTAGAGCTTGCTGGGCGCCCATGGCTCCCCTGTTCCCGGGTAGCGCTCGGCGTCACCCGCTGCCTCAAACGCCTCCACCGCAACTTTGTGGGCCATGATGTGGTCCGGGTGAGGATAGCCACCGTTTTCGTCATAGCTGATGATGACGTGCGGCTTGAAGTCGCGGACCAGACGGACCAGCGGAGCCGTGGCCCGCTCCAACGGCTGCAAGGCAAAGCATCCCGGGGGAAGCGGTGGAAGGGGATCGCCCTCTGGCAGGCCCGAGTCCACAAAGCCAAGCCATCGCTGCCGAATGCCAAGCACGGCGGCCGCATTGGCCATTTCCAACCGGCGGGCACCTGCCATGTCGCGCTTGGGGTGCGGAGCGTCCACCATGCCAGGGTTCTGGATATCCCCCCTGGATCCATCAGTGCAGGTGGCGACCATGACGTCTACTCCTGCAGCGGCATACATCGCCATGGTCGCTGCACCCTTGCTGGATTCATCATCCGGATGAGCGTGGACGGCGAGCAGCCGCAGCTGCTGCTCGGAACTGCTGGACGCTGTCACTTGACGGCTCCTCTTTCATGGATGGTGCAAAATCAGGACTGTGCAGGAGGTGCCGGGATCCGCACTAAACTGGATAGGTGACTTCAGAGGACCTATCGGCCAACGAACTACCGGCAAGCAACAGCCTAGCCAATCGCTACGGTGGTCAAAAGCGCGGCTTGACCCGTACATCGAAGCGGAACATCGTCATCGTGGCCCTGGTCCTCGGAATTGTGTTCGCCGCATGGGTGGCTACGTCCTCTGCACAAGCCCCGGTGACCTTCAAGGACATCGGATACAGCACGGTGGATGGCACTCAGGCCGAGGTCGATTACCAGGTCACCAAATACCCGGGCGCCACGGCCAAATGTGCCGTGAAGGCCATGGATTCCAAGTTTGCAGTGGTGGGCTGGAAAGTGGTCGAGATCGGCCCCAATGAGCCCAAGGACGGTGCCGACGGCGGCAGCACAACAGCCCAGCGCACCGTATTGAGAACGGAGTCCCCCGCTGTCGCCGGGGTAGTGGATAATTGCTGGATCGTGGACAGCGGGAAATAACAATCGTGTGACCCACAACTCAACCAGTTTGGGTTCGTCCAGAGGATTTACTACAATGGATGAAACCTTCACCCCGTTAAGTTGGTTACTGAGTTTCACGAGTGGCCACCTCGGCGGGGTCTTTGCTTTGTCAGATCAAGAGGAGAAATCCGTGTCTACCACCAAAGGCGCCACAGCAGCTTGGCTTACCCAGGAAGCTTTCGACCGCTTGAAGGCTGAGCTGGACCACCTTTCCGGCGCTGGCCGGGCGGAAATCGTCCAGAAGATCGAAGCCGCCCGCCAAGAAGGCGACCTCAAGGAAAACGGCGGATACCACGCAGCCAAGGAAGAGCAGGGCAAGATTGAAGCCCGCATCCGCCAGCTCACCGCGCTCCTGCGCGATGCCCAGGTGGGCGAAGCTCCTGCCGATGACGGAATCGTAGAGCCCGGCATGTTGGTTGTTGCCCGCATCGCCGGGGACGAAGAAACGTTCCTGCTCGGCTCCCGCGAGATCGCCGGCGACTCCGACCTCGATGTCTTCAGCGAGAAGTCTCCGCTGGGTGCCGCCATCATCGGCCACAAGGAGGGCGACAAGCTCAGCTACACCGCCCCCAACGGCAAGGAAATTCCGGTGGAGATCGTTTCCGCCAAGCCGTACGTCGCCTAAGCAGCGCGAAAAGCACGACGCCGGTCCACCCCTTCGCGGGGCGGGCTGGCGTTTTTCGTGTGCGTGCCCAACTGGGTCGCAGCAGTGCGCGTTTTGAGAGCTCATAACGCGCACAAATGCGACTTACTTGGGTCAGACGGCGGGCTCGGGTTTCGGACGCAACAGGACGGCTGCGATGATCCCTCCAAGGGCGCCGCCCAGATGGGCCTGCCACGAAATGAAGCCCATGACGGTGGGCAGCACCCCAAAGAGGATGCTGCCGTACGCCATGAAGAGGACCACGGACAACAGAATCTGCCACCAGTTCCTGTTGAAGAATCCCCTGACCAGAAGGAACGCGAAGAACCCGAACACCAGCCCTGACGCACCCACTGTCACCCCTCCCCCGCCAATAAGCCACACCATGAGTCCCGAACCCAGCCAGCTGAAGGCCAGGGCTGTGAGGAAGACCCTGATGCCGGCCAGGAAAACCAGGAAGCCGAAGATGATGAGGGGCAGGGTGTTGGACAGCAAATGGTTGAGGTTCGCGTGCAGCAACGGAAACGTCAGGATGTCCAGCACTCCGTCCATGCTGCGGGATCGAAGTCCAAAAGTACTGTTAAGGCCATGCCTCATCAGCGTGTTCAGGAACTCGATCACGTACAGCACGATCACGAAGCTGCCCATGAACAGCAGGCCGCCCTTCGCTCGGCCCGCGAGTGTCTCCTTGGCCTCGGCCTTGGATCCGTCAGGCGTTTCGAGCACCATCTGCGACTCCCGTCAGTGCACCACGATCGGCTGGAAGCCTTCGGCCCTCAAGGCGCCGAGGACCTGTTCGCCGTGTTCGTGGCCCTTCGTTTCCAGGTTGATGGTGATGGAGACATCGCCCATGCTGATGGAGCCACCCAGTCGCGTGTGGTCAAGGCCGGTCACGTTGGCGTCGTTTTCGGCAATGATGCGGGCGATCGTCGCCAGTGAACCCGGGCGGTCATCCAGCATCATTCGAACCGTCATGAACCGGCCCGCAGCCGAGAGACCACGCTGGATGACCTTGAGCATCAGCATCGGATCGATGTTGCCACCGGAAAGCACGACGGCGGTGTTACCCGGGTTTTCGATCTTGCCATCCATCAGCGCGGCTACTCCCACCGCGCCTGCCGGCTCCACGACCATCTTGGCCCGTTCCAGCAGGAAGATCAGCGCGCGGGCAAGGGAATCCTCGCTCACAGTCACAACATCGTCCACGAGCTCGCGGATGATGCTGAAAGGAAGCTGCCCTGGCCGGCCTACGGCGATGCCGTCGGCCATGGTCGAAACCTTTTTGAGCGGCACCAGGGCGTCCGCAGCGAGGGACGGGGGGTAGGCGGCTGCATTTTCCGCTTGTACGCCGATGACACGGATCTCGCGACCGAGCTCCTTGGCCTTGGCCTTGATGGCCACTGCGACGCCTGCAAGAAGTCCTCCGCCGCCGACGCCCATGAGAATGGTGTCCACGTTGGGGATCTGTTCCAGGATTTCCAGTCCGATGGTGCCCTGGCCGGCGACGACATCCACGTTGTCAAAGGGGTGCACAAAGACTGCCCCCGTTTCGTTGGCGTAGCGCTGGGCTTCGGCCAGTGCCTCATCCACGTTGTGGCCGTGCAGGATGACTTCTGCACCATGGCTGCGCGTTGCTGCAAGCTTGGGAAGCGCCACGCCCAGCGGCATGTAGATGCGGGCATTGATGCCCAGGCTCTTTGCGGCTACGGCTACGCCCTGCGCGTGGTTGCCTGCAGAGGCAGCCACCACGCCGCGCTTCTTCTCGGCATCAGTCAGGCGCGCCATCCGTACGTAGGCGCCGCGGACCTTGAAGGATCCGGCGCGCTGCAGGTTCTCGCATTTGAAGAAAACGTTGCCGCCCACGAGGGTTCCCAGCGCACGGGACGACTCCACCGGAGTCTTGGTAATAATGCCCTCGAGCAGCTCCTGCGCCTTGAGGACATCGTCCAGCGTGACGGGCAGGGTATCGAGGGTATTCACTGACTATTCTCCTTTGTTGGTGTCAACTGCAGGCTCCTGGACGGAGGTGTTATCTGCGGCCTTGGTCTTGCCGACAGCGCTGCTGCCGCTGCGGGATCCGGCTCGCGGAAGGTGGACTTCCTTGAAGTTGGAGTCGCCATCGGTTTCCGACGACGCGGCTCCAGGCTGCAGCTCAGCCGCGCCCAATCCTTCATCATGTTCCCACGTCCGGCCGGCAATGTAGCGAACCGCCGTGTTTACTACGGCGAGCAGCGGCACTGCGAACAGCGCGCCGGGAATGCCCGCGAGATAGGATCCGGCAGCTACCGAAAGGATCACCGCCACGGGATGAAGCGCCACAGCCCTACCCATGACCAGCGGCTGCAGGATATGGCTTTCAAGCTGCTGGACAAGCAGGACGATGGCCAGCATGATCAGCGCATTGACGGGTCCGTTCGCCACAAGGGCCAGCAGGACGGCGATTGCACCAGTAACCAGCGCACCCACTACGGGAATGAACGAACCAATGAACACCAGGACAGCCAGTGGAAGCGCGAGGGGAACCTGGATGATCGCGGCACCGGCTCCGATACCCACGGCGTCGATGAAGGCAACGAACATCTGGATCCGTACATAGCTGACCATGGAGGTCCAGCCACGACGTCCGGCACCATCAGCGGCCCTCCGGGCTGTCTTGGGCAGAAGCCGGACCAGGAACCCCCAGATCCGGCTTCCTTCCAGCAGGAAGAAGATCAGGATAAAGAGTGCCAGCACCAGGCCGGCTGCAAAGTGTCCCGCAGTGCTGCCAAAGGACAGGGCACCGCTGAGGATGCTGCTGCTGTTGTCCTGCAGGGCCGTGGCACCGTCTGAAATGTACTGATCGATTTGGGCGGCCGTCAGGTGCAGGGGTCCGGCTGCCAGCCAGTCCTGGATCTGTTGGATTCCGGTGAGTGCCTCCGTCCAAAGCTCCCCGAATCCTGAGACAAGCTGCCTGCCTACCAGGGCAAGGGCACCTCCGATTACCCCGATGAAACCCAGCACTGTAATGGCCACGGCTGCACCGTTGGGCAGATTCCGCTTGCGCAGCCAGAGCACCACTGGGTAGAGGAGTCCGGCCAAGAGCGCAGCGACCATGACCGGAATGATGAGAAAGCTGACCTTGCCCAGCAACCAGACCAAGGCGCCGATCATCAGCAGGATCAGGCCCATCCGCCACGACCACGCGGCCGCAATGCGCACCCCGTAGGGAATGTCTTGGGCAATTTGTCGGTCAGAACGTGATTTGGCGTCCGGTGTTGGCGTCATGAACCCATAATTCCGCAGGCCGCCCCGTATGGGAAACCGGCCCGCCGCGCACATGGCCTAGACGGAGGCGGTTATCCCCCACGTCATGGTGAACGTCTCCCCTGGCACAAGCCAACGCAAACCATCCCCGCTGTTAAAGGCATTGGCTGGACCGGTCATGGGCTCAATAGCGACTACTTTTGATCGGCCAGGGAAGGTGTCCGTGACGAACACGTGGACATACTGGCAGTTCTGGTCCTGCTCGAGTGACACGCTGCGTCCATCCGGCGCCGTCAGCGTATGCCGGGCCACGCCGCCGTCGAACGTCAGGTCCGTCAAGGCGACGTCGATGTCCAAGCTGCCCACCGCGCGGCCGACAGAAAGGTCAAAGTCTCCCTCCACCGCAGCCGTGCTGCGGGGAATCAATCGTTCGTCCGCTACCAGGCGGGTGTCGGCTTTGACGGTCAGGACCAAATCTTCGGGGGCTACCTCGCCCAGTCGAAGATAGGGATGGGCGCCTAGGACGACCGGAGCAGCGTCCTGTGAATCGTTGACCATCGTCTGTGAGACACGAAGGTCCAGGTTTTCGTCGAGCTCATACCGTACGAGGTGCCGGACAAGGAACGGGTAGCCGTGCTGGGGGAAGACGGTTGCTTCCAGTGTCACTGAGAACTCAGACTCGTCCACCAGAGTGTAGCCGGTGTTCCGGAGCAGTCCGTGGCTGGCGTTGTTGCGTGAGGCCTCGGTGATATCGAGCTGCTGCTTTTTCCCGTTGAGATACCAGACGCCGTCCTCCACCCGGTTGGCCCACGGGGCGAGCGTGATGCCCGTGGCGCCTGGCGGAATCTCGGCGTCACCGTAACTTTCGGTGAGTTGGACGCCTCCGCGGGAGTACAGCCGAAGGCCTGCCGCAAGCTCGGTGACGATGGCGAGCGCATCGTCCCGCCGAAGCTCGAATTGGCGGCCGGTGGCGAAGCGTCGGGGTGCTGATTCGGCCGGGCTTTGGGCAGAAGGGGAAGAGGCAGACATGGCAATACCGTACTGCATGTGTTGCCGCTCCCAGAGAATCATGATGTTAGCTTTTGTTTGAAACTATGCGTTTTTGATTGCTTTGTGGGATGATGGACCCATGAGCCGCATGACCCGCACCCGCCTCGCTGACAACCGCGAGTTGATCTACTTTGACGACCCCGGAACTCCTGAGCGCACACCGGACTCGCTGGTGGACCACCGCGAGCTCCCGGCGCGTGGCGAGCCCGGCGAGGTCAGGTACGACGCCCTGTCCGGCGAATGGGTAGCTGTGGCGGCCCACCGCCAAAGCCGTACTCACCTTCCTCCGGCCGACCAGTGCCCTATCTGCCCCACGACCGCGGCGAATCCCTCGGAAATTCCGGCTTCAGACTATGACGTCGTGGTTTTCGAAAATCGATTCCCCTCACTGGGACCGGCGCTGGGCCAGATCCCGGAGATCCCCGGTCATGGATTCGCTGGCCACGGCGTCACCGGGTCTGCCTTCGGCCGCTGCGAAGTTGTGGCCTTCACGCCGCAGCACACAGGGTCCTTCGCCGAATTGGGAGAGACCCGCGCCCGCACCGTCATCGAGGCCTGGGCACAACGCACCGAAGCACTGAGCGCCCTGCCCGGCATCAAGCAGGTCTTCCCGTTCGAGAACCGCGGCGCCGATATCGGGGTCACCCTGCACCACCCCCACGGCCAGATTTACGCGTACCCCTACGTCACGCCCCGGGCCGCCACCTTGGGTGCGGTAGCCCGCAAATACTACGACGACGTCGACGCGAAAGAAACGCTCGGGGCGTCCCTCCTCAGGGCAGAACGCGAGGATGGCAGCCGCATGGTTGTGGAAGCCAAGCACTTCAGCGCCTACGTGCCGTTTGCAGCCCGCTGGCCTCTGGAAATCCATTTGGTCCCCCACCGCAGCGTCCCTGACCTCGCGGCCCTGACGGGCGAAGAACGCGACGAGCTCTCCCACGTCTACCTGGACCTGCTGAAGCGCCTTGATGCGCTCTACCCCACCCCCATGCCGTATATATCCGCCTGGCACCAGGCACCGCTGGACCCGGTCCTGCGCCCGGCGGGACAGTTGCACCTCCAGCTGACTTCACCGCGCCGCGCTGCCGATAAGCTCAAGTACTTGGCAGGCTCTGAAGCAGCCATGGGAGCGTTCATCAATGACATCACCCCGGAAGCCGTGGCGGAGCGACTCCGCGACGTCGCTGCAACCACCGACGCCACACGGTTGGCCGACACCCTGGAAGGCACCCGAGCATGACCACCACCACTGACACCAGCGTGCTTTCTGCCCGCTTCCAGGAAACCTATGGTTCAGTTCCCGACGGCGTGTGGCAGGCACCGGGGCGTGTGAACCTGATCGGTGAACACACGGATTACAACGAGGGCTTCGTCCTCCCGTTCGCGATTGATAGGACCGCCAAGGTAGCAATCAGACTCCGCGAGGACTCCACGGTTCGGCTGCTGTCGCTGTTCGGTGGTCACGGCTTGGTGGAGGCAGACCTGTCCATCTCAGAACCGGGCTCCGGCGAAGGCTGGTCACGCTATCCCCTCGGGGTTGCCTGGGCCTTGAAAGAGCGTGGCATCGACGTTCCGGGTTTTGACCTGCTGCTCGATTCGGACGTTCCGCTGGGTGCCGGACTCTCTTCCTCCCACGCGATTGAATGTGCCGTCATTTCCGCCCTTAATGACCTCACCGGGGCAGGTTTAGGCGCCGAGGATCTGGTGCTCGCCACCCAGCGCGCTGAGAACGTTTTCGTCGGCGCACCCACGGGCATCATGGATCAGTCAGCTTCACTGCGCGGAGCCAAGGGTCATGCTGTGTTCCTGGATTGCCGGGACCAGCACGTTGACCTTGTGCCTTTCGACGCCGAGGCATCGGGCCTGGTCCTGCTGGTCATCGACACGAAGGTGTCGCATTCACACGCCGACGGCGGTTACGCCTCCAGGCGCGCCTCCTGCGAGTTGGGTGCCGAAATCCTCGGTGTCAAAGCACTGCGCGACGTCGGCGTGGAATCCTTGGCGGAAGCCGCGGGCTTGCTGGATGAGACAACCCTTCGCAGGGTCCGGCATGTGGTCACCGAAAACGACCGCGTACTCCAGACCGTGGAAATCCTCACCAGCGAAGGCCCGGCCAGCATTGGCGCGTTGTTGGATGCCAGCCACGTGTCCATGCGCGACGACTTCGAGATCTCCTGCCCCGAGCTCGACCTCGCCGTGGAGACATCAAAGGCCAACGGCGCGATTGGTGCCCGCATGACAGGCGGGGGTTTCGGCGGCTCCGCCATCGCCCTGACTCCGGTAGGCCAGGAGCAGCAGGTGCGTGACGCCGTCGTGCGTTCCTTCGCGGAGAGCGGTTTTACCGCCCCGGACATCTTCACCGTGACTCCAGCAGCAGGCGCCCTTCGCTTGGCCTGACCTCTCAGACTTACGCCCGTCTTCCTTCCAGATGCCGGGCGTAAGCTGGGGCCATGACTGAGGCTGTCATCGTTTCCACTGCCAGAAGTCCAATTGGGCGGGCCTTCAAAGGCTCCCTCAAGGACGAACGCCCCGACGACCTTGCTACTGCCATGGTGCAGGCTGCACTCGCCAAAGTTCCGGGTTTCGATCCTGCCGCCGAAGATGGAGGCGGCCTTGATGACATCCTGCTGGGATGCGCCGAACCCAGCGGCGAAGCGGGCTCCAACATGGCCCGCGTCGTCGCTGTCCTTGCAGGCCTGGACCGCGTACCGGCGGCTACCATCAACCGATTCTGCGCGTCCAGCCTGCAGACGCTCCGGATGGCATTCCATGCCATCAAAGCCGGAGAAGCGAACGCGATCATCTCGGCCGGAGTGGAAAGTGTCTCGAGATACCGGAATTGGGCAGGGGCTGGACAGACCGACGCCGGCAATCACAACCCACTCTTCGAATCAGCAGCCCAGCGGACAGCGGCCCGGGCGGCGTCGAACATTCCTTGGACGGATCCGCGGCTGGGCCGGAGGCTTCCCGATATCTATATCGCCATGGGCCAGACAGCCGAGAACGTTGCCACCAGCTACGGAATCAGTCGGGCGGACCAGGACGAGTGGGGCGTCTTGAGCCAGAATCGCGCTGAAAAGGCCATTGCCTCGGGTTTCTACGCCCGCGAGATCACACCGTACGCGCGCAAGGACGGCACCCTGGTTGACCGGGACGACTCCCCGAGGGCAGGAGTGACCTTGGAAGCTGTATCCGCTCTGGAGCCCGTTTTCCGGCCCCAAGGCACAGTGACCGCGGGCAATGCGTGCCCACTGAACGATGGCGCCGCCGCCGTCCTGGTCATGCGTGACACCCGTGCACGCGAGCTTGGACTCCAACCGCTGGCCCGGGTTGTCTCCACCGCCGTCTCCGCCCTCTCGCCCGAACTCATGGGCATGGGGCCAGTTGAGTCAACGCGACGGGCGTTGGCACTGGCAGGACTGACGATTGACGATATCGACCTTGTGGAGCTCAACGAAGCTTTTGCCGTCCAAGTGGTTGCAAGCGCCCGTGAACTTGGCATCGACCCACAGAAGCTCAACGTCCACGGTGGAGCCATTGCCCTGGGGCACCCCTTCGGCATGACTGGCGCGCGCATGACCACCACGCTCCTGAATGGTTTGAAGGAACGCGACGGAACCCTTGGCCTGGCCACGCTATGCGTGGGAGGCGGCCAGGGAATGGCTGTGGTGTTCGAGCGCCTGAGCTGAGGCATCCCTGTTTAAACCAGGCCCCGTTTAAAGAAATATGCCCCCGAAGTAATTTCGGGGGCATATTTCCTGAACTCAGGCGGACTTAGTCGTCGCCGCGCAAAATCGCCAGAAGCCGAATGATTTCGACGTAGAGCCAAACCAAGGTGACGGTCAGGCCGAAGGCAGCGACCCAGGAGTAGCGCTCAGGGGCGCCGGCACGGACGCCTTCTTCGATGCTGGTGAAGTCCATGATGAGCGAGAAAGCTGCCAGGCCAATCGCCAGGATGCCAATGAAGACACCCAGCGGGATGCCAGCAATGGTGATACTCGTGCGGAGGCCGAACGGTTCCTGGACCGCACCGGTCCACATCATGACGAGGTTGATCAGCGCAAAGACCGCGTAGCCGATGGTGGCGATCATGAAGAAGCGCACCATCTTGGGTGTGGCGCGGACCTTTCCGCTCTTGAAGAGCATCAGCGTGACGCCGAAGACGGCCAGCGTACCGATGACCGCTTGGAGGCCGACGCCAGGGAACATTCCGTCAAGGATCCGGGTCAGGCCACCGAGGAAGAGTCCTTCAAGGCCCGCATACGCCAGAATCAGTGCCGGAGAAGGCTGCTTCTTGAAGGTATTGACCAGCGCCAGCACGAAACCGCCCAGTGCACCGACGATCATGAGCATGGTGGACAGTGCCGGCGCTACAAAGAGCGTGATGCCGGCGCCGATGACCAGGGCAACAAGGCAGGCGACGGTCTTCATGATGACGTCGTCGTAGGTCATCCGGCCGGTATCGGCGGGTCCTGCTGCAGGCTGGTTGTACATCTGCTGCAGTTGTTCGTTGGTCATGTTCTGCTGCGAGGCGGACCAAGCGGACTGGGCATCGAGGACCTGTCCAGGCGCGCGGCCAGGTGCCTGGTTAAACTGCTGGCCGTACGGGTTGGAATACGGATTTTGCGGAACAGGCGGTGCCTGTTTGGCTCCACGGAAATTCTTTCCGTTGAAGATAGGGTTTCCGCCAAGTGCCATTGCGGGTGTCCTCCTGAAAAGGGCTAAGTGATAATTCACGGTACCAATTACCACGCGCCCAAGGCACGGAAAGTTCCCTTGTTCACCCAGACGAAACTCAACCGTGACACGAATGTGGGAGATTGCTTGTTGCCTATAGCTTCACAGTTGTTATCCGATCGCTATCTTCTGACCTCCATGCTGTGCATTCTTTAGCCGCACTGAGCGGTAACATAGGCCACACATGGGTGACTTAGATCACAATCGAGGCAGCTAGGCAAGAACTGTTCACAAGCCCCATGACCGTTCGCACCGGCTGCAATGGCGCAGCCGGGACCACCCCCACTGTGGAGGTTTCCATTTTGAGAAGCACACTGCGCGACCCGTCCATGAGACGGTCCAAGGGACTGCAGAGAGCCGTGGGGGCGTTCTTCGCAGCCCTCATTGCCACTCTGTTGATCGCCGCCCCCTCGGCGGAGGCTACCACCCCCTCGCCTTCGCCATCCCCAACGAATTTCCAAAACAATATCAGCGGCTTCCTCCGCGACGACGCCCGTGCTCCCATACCGGGCGTGAAAATCAAGGCCTCGGGCAACGGCTTTGAAGGCGAAGCCACCTCCGGAGCCAACGGAGCCTGGAACATAGGCGTCCCCGTACAGGGCACGTACAGAGTTGAGCTGGATACCTCCACCTTGCCGGAGGGCATCAAGCTTGCCGATGGCCAGGAGAATCCCCGCAATGTCACGTTCAACCAGACGTCCAATCTGTCGGTCATCTTCGCCTTCGGTAAGGGCATCGTCGTCCAGCAACAAGACTTCGGCCAAAACCTCCTCAACCGACTGGTTGCCGGGCTGAGCTTCGGCCTGCTGCTGGCACTTGCCTCCGTCGGCCTGTCCCTCATCTTCGGCACCACAGGCCTTACCAACTTCGCCCACGGCGAGATGGTGACCATGGGTGCCGTGCTCGTCTTTATGCTCAACGGTTTTGGGTTGCCGTTCTGGCTGGCCATCCTGCTTTCGCTGATCGGCGGCGGGCTCTTCGGCTACGTCCAGGATGCCGGACTCTGGCGGCCGCTGCGGCGGCGCGGCTCGGGCCTCGTCCCCATGATGATTGTCAGCATCGGCCTGGCACTGGCCATCCGCTACGTCATCCAGTTCTTCTTCGGCGGCGCAACCCAACAGCTGCCCGGAGCCCAAAGCGCAGAGGTCCAGATCGGGCCCATCTCCATCTCTCCGAACAACCTGTGGTCCCTGTTGATCAGTGCCGTGGTGATTGCCCTGATCGGCATCATCCTGCTGAAGACCCGTCTCGGTAAAGCAACCCGTGCAGTGGCTGACAATCCTGCGCTGGCCGCTGCTTCGGGCATCGACGTCGACTCGGTCATCCGGCTTGTATGGATCGTTGGCGGCGTCCTCGCTTCCCTCGGCGGCATCCTGTGGGCCTACTACCGGCCCGGGGTGACGTTCGACATGGGCTCGCAAATCCTGCTGCTCATCTTCGCCGGCGTGACGCTCGGTGGCCTGGGAACCGTCTTCGGCGCCCTGCTCGGCTCCATCGTCGTCGGAATCTTCGTGGAGCTGACGACGGTCTTTGGCCTCCCTGCCGACCTCAAGTACGTTGGCGCTTTGTTCATCATGATTGTTGTTCTTCTGTTCCGACCGCAGGGTATCCTCGGCCGGCGTGAGCGTGTGGGTTAGGAGCGGGCCATGGACTTCGGATTTATTCTTTCCAGCGCCCTTGGCGAATTGTTCAGCCCGACGACGGCGGCCTACGCGCTTGCCGCTTTGGGCCTGGCCGTACACTTCGGATACTCAGGTCTGTTGAACTTCGGCCAGGCCGGTTTCATGGGAGTGGGCGCCTACGGCTTCGCCATCTCTACGTTGACTTTCAAAACCCCGTTCTTCATCGGCCTGCTTATCGCGGTCCTGTGTTCTGTAGTCTTCGCGTTCATCCTGGGTATTCCAACACTGCGGTTGAGGGCTGATTACCTCGCTATCGTCACTATCGCCGCAGCGGAAATTGTGCGCTACGTCGTCACTACCAACCAGCTCACCAGCGTCACGGGTTCGGCAAACGGCCTGGCCGCGTTCGAGGGTGGCTTCTACTCCATGAATCCCTTCCCTGAGGGGTCCTACATGGGAATGAACAACCGTGACTTCTTTATTCGGTTTGTGGGTTGGGGCCTGGTCATTGTTTGCTGCCTGCTGGTCTGGCTGCTGATGCGCAGCCCTTGGGGGCGCGTCCTGAAGGGCATCCGCGAGGACGAGAACGCAGTGCGGTCACTCGGCAAGAATGTCTACTCCTACAAGATGCAGGCCCTCATTATCGGTGGCATCCTGGGCGCCCTCGCCGGCATGATCTTCACCCTCCCCCGCGGCGCCGTCCAACCATCCAACTATGGCACTGAGCTCACGTTCTTCCTTTGGACCTGTCTCCTGCTCGGTGGCATGGCAACCGTCCTGGGTCCGGTGATCGGAGCCATGATCTTCTGGGTAGTGCTCTCGCTGACGCAGAGCCTGCTTTATGGGCTCATCGAATCCGGAGTCATCACCTGGCTGACCACCGTTCAGGCCGGCCAGCTGCGCTACATCCTTGTTGGTGTGGCACTGATGCTCCTGATGATCTTCCGCCCGCAAGGCGTCTTCGGCAATAAGAAGGAGCTTGCTTTCGCATGAGTGAGACCAACGAACCAAACAGCAACAACCCAGTCAATCCAGTCAACCCGCCTACCCCTTCCAGCAGTGGTAGCTCTGCCCACCCTGCCACCCCGAGCGACGAGGCAGGTATCGACTACATGACCGATTCGCGCCCTATTGCGGTCGGGGAAAATACCCCTGGCTGCAAGAAGCGCGATCCGATCGTCGTGGCCGAAGACGTCACCCGTTCCTTCGGCGGCATCAACGCCGTGGATGTGGAATACCTGGAGATCCCCCGCCACAAGATCACTGCATTGATTGGGCCCAACGGTGCCGGCAAGACCACCCTGTTCAACTTGCTCACCGGCTTCGACACGCCAAACACGGGCAAGTGGCAGTTCGAAGGGAACAGTATTGCCGGCGTCTCGTCCTACAAAGTGGCGCGCATGGGCATGGTGAGGACATTCCAGCTGACCAAGGTCATGGGCAAGCTGACAGTCATGGAAAACATGCGGCTCGGTGCAGCGGACCAGCCCGGCGAGCGTCTCTCCAAAGCTCTGTTCAAGGGCATCTGGGGTGGCCGCGAGAAGGAGATTACGGCACAGGCACACGTGCTCCTGGAGAAGTTCAAGCTGGACACCAAGAAGGATGACTATGCCGCTTCCCTTTCCGGCGGCCAGCGTAAGCTGCTGGAGATGGCACGATCCCTGATGGTGAGGCCCAAGCTCGTCATGCTCGACGAGCCCATGGCCGGCGTGAACCCGGCACTGACCCAGTCCCTCCTGGACCACATCAAAAACCTCAAGGCTGAAGGCATGACGGTCCTGTTCGTGGAGCACGATATGAACATGGTGCGCCACATCGCAGACTGGGTAGTAGTCATGGCAGAAGGAAAAATCGTCGCCGAAGGCCCTCCCGGGGAAGTCATGAAGAACCCTGCCGTGATCGATGCTTACCTTGGCGCACACCACGACGTTGACCTCGGTGACGCGGAGGGCATCAAGGTGCTCGAGGCAGAACTTGAGGCTGACGAAGAGTCGGTGGTGGGAACGGAAGACGCAGGCATCCTGTCCGACATCGTAGAAACCAAGAAGGAGGACGGGAAATGAGCAGCACCAGCGCAATGCCCGCCTCGGCAGATGCCCCGGCAAGCGATTCCGTCGTCAAAGTCACCAACCTCGTCGCGGGCTACATTCCTGGCGTCAACATCCTCAACGGCTGCTCCATCGAGGCCCGCAAAGGTGAACTGATCGGCATTATCGGCCCCAACGGCGCCGGTAAATCCACCCTGTTGAAGGCCATGTTCGGCCTGGTCAAGGTCCATTCCGGCACCGTGGTAGTCCGGGGTGAGGATCTCACTGGTTTGAAGGCCAACAAGCTGGTCACGCGGGGCGTTGGTTTTGTCCCCCAGACAAACAACGTCTTCGCGACCCTCACCATCGAAGAGAACCTCCAGATGGGCATGTTCCAGCGGCCCAAAGCATTCGCTGAGCGCTTCGACTTCGTGGCCAGCCTCTTCCCGGAACTGGCCAAGCGACGTGCCCAGCGAGCCGGTTCCCTCTCAGGCGGTGAACGCCAGATGGTAGCCATGGGACGCGCACTCATGATGGATCCTGCGGTGCTCCTGCTCGATGAGCCATCGGCGGGCCTCTCCCCCGTCAAGCAGGACGAGACCTTCCTTCGGGTCCATGAGATCAACCGCGCCGGTGTTTCGGTCATCATGGTGGAACAGAACGCCCGCCGGTGCCTCCAGATCTGCGACCGTGGCTACGTCCTGGATCAAGGGAAGGACGCCTACACGGGCACTGGACGCGAGCTTATGAAGGACCCCAAGGTTATCCAGTTGTACCTGGGAACCCTGGCCGACGAGGTCTAGCAGCCGCACCACACACGAACGGAGGGCCTTGGGTTACCCAGGGCCCTTCGTTGTTCCCCGCCCGCTACGCACCCCGCTTGCCAAGGCCGCTCTGCGCCCCAAACCCACTCCCAAGCACGCACACCAGGCCCCACAACACACCCCGGCACCCGCGCCTTGAAGTAGAGCACACGAAACAGAACAGGTCCCCTTCCTTGAGAGGAGGGGGACCTGTTGCTTTGTTGCGGTCTAGTTAGGCCTTGGCTTACAGCTTGCCGAACTCCGCCTTC
This sequence comes from Paenarthrobacter sp. 10L412, assembly GCF_056395565.1. Taxonomy (NCBI): domain Bacteria; kingdom Bacillati; phylum Actinomycetota; class Actinomycetes; order Micrococcales; family Micrococcaceae; genus Paenarthrobacter; species Paenarthrobacter sp. 10L412. The sequence continues at coordinate 72,603 of NZ_JBFTJT010000008.1, forward strand.
ACGGGCATTAGCTTATTCTCGTCGGTGTACTGATAGATGCCGATATAGGCTTCCGTCGGGTCACCCGCATCCGAGAACGTGATTGGACCCGACTGGCCGTCGTAGTCGATGTCCTTGCCGTTACGAAGCAACGTGACGCAGCTGGCGAAGTTGTTGCACTTCTCGCCACCCTGCGATACGTCCTTGAGCTTGGCTGCGATATCGGCGCCCTTGGTGCTCTTGGCTTCCTCAGCGGCGAGCGCAATCAGGTTTACTGCATCGTAAGACTCACCGCCGTATGTGAAGTCCTTCAAAGCCGGATCCACGCTGAGAAGTGACTTGGTAAAGGATTCCGCCGCGAAAGTGCCGGGGAATGTTCCGTGAGCGCCGGTGAGCGTACCCGGTTGGAAGTCCTTGCTGTAGTCGGTGGTGTTGCCATCAACCAGGAACAGCTGTCCGGGCTTTGCCCCCTTGCCTGTGACAAGGGGAATAATGCTCTTGGCTTCGTCAAATGTGATCAGGACAATGGCGTCCGGCTTTGCCGCAATGACCTTGTCCACCTGGCTGCTGAATTGGGTGTCGCCGGTATTGAACAGCTCCTCGGCTACGACCTTGCCGCCGGCAGCTTCAAAGGCCGCCTTAACGTTCTTCTGCAAGCCGGTTCCATACGCGTCGTTGAGGACAATCATGCCGATGGTCTGGGCGCCGCAGGTGGCCATGTAGTTGCCGAGAACCTTGCCCTGCAGGACGTCCGAGGGGGCAGTACGCCAGTAGAGGCCCTTGTCGTCCCAGGTGGTGAAGTCGGGCGAAGTATTGGCAGGGGAGAACTGGAGCACACCTGCGCCTGTGATCTGGTTGATCACGGTCTTGGAGACGCCGGATGATGCTGCACCAATAATCGCGCTCACGCCCTGGCCCAAGAGGGCGGTGGTGGACTGGGTTGCGATGTCGGTCTTGGTGTCACCGGAGTCACGGTGCACCACCGAAACCGGAGCGCCCAGAACGCCCCCAGCATCATTGACTTCTTTAATACCGAGGTTGACGCCAGCAACTTCCGGTGGGCCGAGGAACGCGAGCGACCCCGTCGTCGGCAGAAGCGATCCAAGTTTCAGAGGAGTGGCGGTAGTGGTGGTCGAGGGAGGTACGGGTCCCGTGTTGGTAGCAGCCTGGCTGTTGCTGGCTCCCGCCCCTGCACTCGGAGCCGGGCAGGAGATGCCTGCGGCGGCGGCGGAACTGGACCCGGTCTGGCTCGGCGTGGAGGACCCACCACAAGCTGTGGCCAGGAGGGCAACCCCAATGCCAAGCGCTGTAAGCTTGGCGGCTCGGGGCGCCGCTTGGGAAAGATCAAACATTCGTTGTCTCCTCGATCGAAAGGTGCGAACTGCCTTTGATGCGATAACTCAGGTGTTCCTGATTAAGACTCAAACTAGTGCAATTGATCCGGGAAGATAAGTGATTCAGGTCACATCCCTATAACACTCGTTGCCTGTGGGGAATCTACGAGCCTGCTGGGAAAAGTCTCTGAAGAATAGCCGACAAATGGAAGGGGAGGAATCGTCCTCCCCTTCCGGTCTGTGCCCCAGGTGGGACTCGAACCCACAACACGCGGATTTTAAGTCCGCTGCCTCTGCCAATTGGGCTACTGGGGCGCCCGCACCATGGTATCCCAGCTACAAGCGTTCGAATGGCGCCGCGTAGCGAAACGTGCCCCGAACGCCGTCGGGCCATGCCGTAAGCGGCAGCAGCTGGAAGTGATCGCCCCAGGCAGCCTCCGGCGGTTCCACACCCAAGGAGGTGGCCGGTACATAGCCGAAGCGCGGGTAGTAGACGGGGCTGCCCAACAAAGCTATGGCCGGCTCCCCTGCCGCCGTGGCGCGCGCTGCGGTCTCACGCATGAGGGCCGAGCCGACGCCGCGTCGCTGAAACTGGGGAAGCACGCCGATGGGACCCAACCCCACAAGCTCCAGGTCGCCGATCCAGCCGCGGGTGCTGATGGCATGGCCAACGATGTCCCCGCCGATCTCAGCCACGATGCTCAACTCTGGAATGTACTCGTCGCACTCGAAGAGCTCGCGCAGCAAGCCAACTTCCAAAGGGGTCCCCTCAACCGGCTGACCGGTCACCGGAGACACTGAAAAGGCCCGTGCCGTCAGCTCCAGGATTTCAGGGCGGTCTTCTGGCCGCTCAGTCCGCAGTACCACTCCCCGGGCCAGCAAACGCAACACGTCCAGCGCGCGGTCGGCCTCCGCAACGGGAACCAGCAAGTGGTCATGATGAAAGCCAGCCAGGACGTTGCAGCTGATGCCTGCATGCGTCAGCGCCGCACTCACGGCGGCCGTCAACCCCACCGCTTCCAACGCGGAATGAATCTGGAGCGTGATCCAGGCGGCCACGAAATCGTAAGCGAGGCCAAGCCTGTCCGCCTCGTTCCGTCGAAGGACCACAGTCAAACCTTCGGCCTCCCGGACGGCGGCCTCGATGCCGCCTTCCAGCGGCTTGCCATGCGGCCAGAGAGCGTACACGTAGTCACCGTCCCTGATGACAGGATGCAGTGACTCCAGAAGGGTCTTCAGATCAGTTTCGCCAGGCATGGCAACAGCTTAAACGACGACGGCCACTCCCCTCAGGGAGCAGCCGTCGTCGGACGTGTACTACTTGGCGTCAGCCGATACCGGAGTCTTGTCCTCGGCAGGCTTTTCCGCAACAGCAGGTGCGGGGGCAGGTGCAGCAGCCGGCTTGGGGGCCGGGGTTGCAGCTGCAACGAAAGCGCCACGTGGGTTGTCCAGGTCAATCAGCTGCGTGGTGTCGCGGCCTGCGAAGAAGGCCAGGATCCAGCCGAAGATCACACGGAACTTGCGCTCAACCGTGGGCATCGCCATGCCGTGGTAGCCACGGTGTGCCAGCCAGGCGAGGCCGCCCTTGAGGCCGATGCGGCCGAGCAGGTTGATGTTGGCAACGCCCTTCCACTCGCCGAAGCCAGCCACAGCACCCAGGTTCTTGTGCTTGTAGTCGTGCAGCGGCTTGTCCCAGCGGGAAGCCCAGAGGTTCTTGGCGAGCTTCTTCGCCTGGCGGAGTGCGTGCTGGGCGTTCGGGACGCAAGTACCGTCCGGCAGGCCCTTGCCCGTGAGGTCAGGAACAGCGGCGATGTCGCCGGCTGCCCAAGCGTTCTCGACGATGCCTTCATCGCCGGCAATACGGAGGTCCGGGAGGACGCGGACACGGCCGCGCGGTTCCAGCGGGAAGTCCGTTGAGCGGATCATCGGGTTGGCCTGCACACCGGCAGCCCACACGAGGGTGTCAGCTTCAACTTCACCGGCGGACGTCTTGTCCGGGAGGTTGATCAGCTTGAGGTTGCCCTCAGCGCTGTCCAGGGAGGTGTTGAGGAGGACCTCGATATCGCGGCTACGCAGGTGCTCTACAACCCACTCGGCCTGGGATGCGGTGACCTCGGGCATGATGCGGCCCATGGCCTCGACGAGGATGAAGCGGACTTCTTCCTGGCGGACACGCGGGTTGTTCTTGACCGCGGCGCGGGCGAGGTCTTCCATTTCGGTGAGGCATTCGATGCCGGCAAAACCGCCACCGACAACCACGAAGGTGAGGGCCTTGGCGCGCTCTGCGGGGTCCGTCATGGTGGAAGCGGCTTCAATGCGCTCCAGCACCTTGTTGCGAAGTGCTACGGCTTCCTCAATGGTCTTCAGGCCGATGCCCTTGTCAGCGAGGCCCTTGATCGGGAACGTGCGGGTGATGGCACCAGCTGCGATGACGACGTCGAAGTACGGAATCTCGAAGGGAGCTTCACCATTGGCAGGAGCCACAACCGCTGTGCGGTTTGCGTGGTCGATGCTGGTGACGCGGCCCTGGATGAGCTCGGTCTGCTTGAGGTGCTGACGGTGGGAGACGACGGCGTGGCGTGCCTCGATGTTGCCACCAGCGACCTCGGGGAGGAACGGCTGGTAAGTCATGTAAGGCAGTGGATCTACGACGGTGACGATGCCACCTGCATTCGCGATCTTCTTCTGCAATTTAAGGGCTACGTACAAGCCGACGTAGCCGCCGCCGACGACGAGAACCCGGGGACGGTCAATGAGCTCTGGGGTGGTTGCCATGAAACCAGAGTACAGCACTTTGTGAAAATCTTCACTAGCTACTTCCGGGTGGGTGGATCCACCGCTTCCAGCGTTCCCGTTTCGGCCTCTTCCGCAGCGGCGGGAGGGCTTTTGGCGACCCTGCGCAGCTGGATGGATGCGCCCACAACGATCACTGCGAAAATGCCTCCGAACCCGAGCACGACGGCGGCCGGAAGGGCGTCATCCACCTGTGCAGGAGTGGCGGCGACGGGCACGGTCGGATCCGCCAGAGTGGGCGCCGCGCTTGTAGGACTTGCCACAGGTGCCTCGGACGGGGTGCTGAAGTCGCCCCGACGGTGGACGCGGATCCAGTCCGCGATCGATCCGAGCGGATTGGTGCTTGTGGTCTCTACCTCTTCCTTCAGCGCTGCCTCTGCGTTGAGCACACCGTAGCCGTAAAGGGGGTCCTTGCCTGGGGCACCGGCGTCCTTGGCCGTGCTCACAATCCTGTTGATGACCTGCTTCGCACTCATGTCAGGCCACTTGGACCTGATGAGTGCGGCCACGCCGGAAACGATGGGCGCGGACCCTGAAGTTCCCGCCCACTGCGCGTATCCGCCTCCGGGCATCCCGCCCAGCAAATTTTCAGCCGGGGCGGCAACGCCAATGCTGATCCCTTGCGAGGAGGAGTCGACGCTGGCCTGGCCATCGCCGTCGAGCCCTGCCACGGTGAGCACACCGGGAATGGTTGCGGGAGCTCCCACCTGCACGTTGCCACCCACCCGGTTGCCCGCGGCGGCGACGATCACCACATCCTTTTGCTCGGCATAAAGGAAGGCTGCGTCCCAACTTTGCGGCCAAACCGGCGAGGTGCTGCCCAGGGAAATATTGATGACCTTTGCGCCATTGTCCACGGCCCAGCGCACGGCGTCCGGAATCTGCTCCTGGTCCGTCTTGCCTCCCGGGTTCGGTGAACCCAGCCAGGTGGACACCGCCAGGATCTCCGCTTCCGGCGCGACGCCGATGATCCCGTCCGGTCCCCCGGCAGGAGGAACCGTGGGCGAGGCTGAGGGCGACGGCGAAGCTGTGGGCGTGATGTGTCCGCGGCCGGCCAGCATGGTGGCTACAAGGGTTCCGTGCTCCGTTTTGGCGCCGATGCTCTTCTGTCCGTTGGGCGCACCGGCTCCGGAAACGTCCGTTCCGCCCACCACGACGCCCTTGAGGTCAGGGTGGTTCCCGTCAATGCCGCTATCGATGATGGCGACCTTGACTCCTGCGCCCTTGGACACCTGCCAGGCATTCGTGATTCCGGATTCCTTGAGCCAGTACTCCTTGTCCCGCCAGGCGTCCGCCATCGCTGCCGGCGCAGTCAACAGCGCACCGGCCAGCGCTCCCCCGGCCAGCATCGTGGCCAGGGCAGCGGAAAGCAGCCGACGGTATCGCAGGGTCATGCGGAGTCCCGGATACTCAGGGCAATCCCATCCAGGATGTCGTGTTCGCTGGAAATTGCACCGCTGATGGCACCGTTGCCCACGGCGGCAAGCCTTTCCAGGATGCGCCGCCACACCAGGGCTCCAGCTCCGATGACGTCCACGCGGCCTGGATGCATGTAGGGAAGAACGGCCCGTTCGTCGCGGGTCATTTCCAGCAGGCTGGTGCAGGCGTCGCTGATGGTTTCAATATCGAGGTAGGCACCGTGGATCCGGTCCGGCTGGTACTCGCTCAGGCCCAGGGCATGCGCAGTGATGGTGGTGATGGAACCCGCGACGCCAACCATGGCTGAGGCACGGTCAAGCGGAACCGTCTGCGCGGCAAGGTCAAGCGCGGCGTCGACGTCGGCCTCTGCTGCTGCAATCTGCGCCGCCGTAGGCGGGTCGCTGCGAAGGTGCCGTTCGGTCAACCGCACACAGCCGATGTCCACCGAACGCGCAGCAATCACGCCATTGGCGTCACCCAGGACGAATTCGGTGCTGCCGCCACCCAGGTCAACCACCAGGACGGCGTCATCCCCTGTGACCGGCAAAACGCTGCTGGCACCTGCGAAGGACAGTGCAGCTTCCTCATCACCCGAGATAACTTCAGGCTCCACGCCCAGCAGCTCCCGGATTCCGTCAACGAAAACCTGGCGGTTCCGGGCGTCGCGGGTGGCCGACGTGGCGGCAAAGCGCACGCGAACGGCACCGTGTTCACGGATTAGCGCTGCATAGTCCGCTGTGGCGGAGAAGGTGCGTTCCAAGGCCTCGGGAGCAAGTTCTCCGGTGGCATCCACGCCTTGTCCCAGCCGGACAACGCGCATTTCACGCACGACGTCGGTCAGCGGCCCGGGCGCCCCGTTCTCCGAGGCGTCGGCAATGAGGAGGCGGATGGAGTTGGTTCCGCAGTCAATGGCGGCGACGCGGCTCATGCGTCCTCCACCAATTCGCTGCCGGAGCCGGCCTTGGGCTTTCGGACTGGCGCCGGACGCCCCACGATGTCAGGCAATCCTTGAGGACCGTGACGGCTCAGGTCCCTCGAGGGAGCCTCGCCTGCAGTGTCCCAGGCGCCATCGCAGTAGCAGCGGTCCTTGGTCCACCACTCTGCGATTGCGTCCAAGGCTTCGTCACCCAGCGGGTTGACCCCGGGACCGGCAGCCAGCGAGTGGCCAACCAGGACGTGCAAGCACTTAACGCGGGTGGGCATGCCGCCGGCGGAGATACCATCGATTTCCGGCACGGCCCCCGTCCCGGAACGTCCAGCGATCTCATTGCGTGCCTGCAGGTAGGCCTCGTGCGCCCCATGATACGCGTCCGCAAGTTCCTGATCCGCCGTAAGCCGATCATTCATCTCATTCATCAACCCGCCGGCTTCCAGCCGCGACACGGCGGACGTGATGACCGGGTGGGTGAGGTAGAACGTGGTGGGAAATGGAGTCCCGTTGCTGAGCCGGGGCGCGGTGGCCGCGACGAGCGGATTCCCACATACACAGCGTGCGGGAATTTCCACCACGTCCCGCACCGGCCTGCCCAGCTGGCGGCTGAGGACATCGAGGTCGTGTGCTGACGGCTGGCGGGATTCCTGCGGCACGGCTGCCGTGTTCTCTTCCACTTGCGTTGCCAACCTTCCTGCCCTTTTGGCCATGTCCCAGTAGGACACGACGGCGGCGGGCACCGCGTCTAGTCTGTTGCCGATCGTCTGATTGACTCCCAGAGCGCATCCACCCAGGGCAGGTTTGCCGGGTTTGCGGATGATCCGGAGCCGGTGCGGCCCCCAGGGGTACCGGCGGCTTCTTCCCCGCCAAATACCCAGTAACCCGTTTCACCCGGCATAACCATGTTAATGCGGTCGCGGGCCTGTTGTTTCACGTAGTTGGGATCCTGCCACCGGGAGAGCTGCTTGTTCAGCTCCGCCTGCTCTGCCTCCTTGCTGGCGATCTCAGCCTCCAGGGCCGAGATTTCAGCGCGCTTCTCCAAGAAAATCCGGACCGTGGGCGCCAGCATGATAGTGATGGCAATCATGACCACAGCCAGCGCGAGCATCCTGCCCGAGAACGCCTTGGCAGGTACAGGATCGAGGTCCTGGGCTTCACGGGCACCGTTGCCGGAGGCTTTGTCTGAAGCTTTCGTGGACGCGGCTTTCGTGGAAGCGGCGGGGCTGGTCTTGGTGGACGCTCCCTTGGCGCTGCCCGCGGTCTTGGTGGCTGGGCTCTTGGTACTGCCTGCAGTCTTGCCACCGGCGGGGGTCTTGGCACTACCTGTCGTCCTGGCACTGCCGGAGGGCTTGGGAGCCGAGGGCTTTCTGGTGCCCGTTGCCGGCGTCGAGGATTCCGCAGAGCCGCGGGAGGCGCCGAACTCGGCCTCGATGACGTCTCCGCCAGCAGGGCCTGCGCTGTTTGGCTTGCCCGCCGTAGTGGGCCGTGCCGGACCGTTGGCCGTGCCTGCGCTGTTTGGCCTTCCTGCGCTGTTTGGCCTGCCGAGGGCGTCGGCCCTGGGAACCTTTGGACGACGGGTGGCCATGACACTCCTGTAATGCCCGGTGCTTGCCTGGCGGGTTGCTGCGCTTGCCCTGCGCGTAACGTACGTGTGCGGAACTTGCGTAGGTCCTGCTGTGCCCGCGGCTCCGCAGGCAAGCGTTAAACAGAACCGGTGGCTATGGTCTTTCCACCATAGCCACCGGTCAGCTGTTTTCGCGGAATGCTAGCCCTTGAAACGCGGGAACGCGCTGCGGCCGGCGTAGCGTGCGGCGTCGTCGAGTTCTTCTTCGATGCGCAGCAGCTGGTTGTACTTGGCGACGCGCTCGGAGCGGGCCGGGGCACCGGTCTTGATCTGGCCCGCGTTGGTGGCAACGGCGATGTCAGCAATGGTGGTGTCCTCGGTTTCGCCGGAGCGGTGCGAGGTGATGGTGGTGTAACCGGAACGCTGGGCCAGGGAAACGGCGTCCAGGGTTTCGGTCAGGGAACCGATCTGGTTGACCTTTACCAGGAGGGAGTTGGCCGTGGCCGTCTCGATGCCCTGCTGCAGGCGGACCGGGTTGGTGACGAAGAGGTCATCGCCAACCAGCTGGACCTTGTCACCGATAGCGTCGGTGAGGGTCTTCCAGCCTTCCCAGTCGTTCTCGTCCAGCGGGTCTTCAATGGAGACCAGCGGGTAGTCGGCAACGAGCTCAGCGTAGTAGGCGCTCATTTCCGAGGCGGTCAGTGCCTTGCCTTCGAACTGGTATGCACCGTCCTTGTAGAACTCGGAAGATGCAACGTCCAGGGCAAGGGCGATGTCCGTACCTGGGGTGTAGCCGGCGTTCTTGATGGCTTCCTGGATCAGGTCCAGTGCAGCGCGGTTGGACGGCAGGTTGGGGGCGAAGCCACCCTCGTCACCGAGGCCCGTGGAGAGGCCCTTTTCCTGGAGGACAGCCTTGAGGTTGTGGTAGACCTCAACGCCCCAGCGGAGGCCTTCGGAGAAGGTCTCGGCGCCGATCGGGGCGATCATGAATTCCTGGATGTCAACATCGGAGTCGGCGTGCGAGCCACCGTTGAGGATGTTCATCAGCGGAACCGGCAGGACGTGTGCGTTCGGGCCACCGAGGTACTTGTACAGCGGCAAGTCCGAGGAAGCAGCAGCTGCGTTGGCAACGGCCAGGGAAACACCCAGGATGGCGTTGGCGCCGAGCTTGCTCTTGTTCGGGGTGCCGTCGAGGTCGATCATGGCCTGGTCGATGCTGCGCTGGTCCGTTGCGTCGAAACCAATGAGAGCCGGCGAGATCTCGTCGATGACCGCGTCAACGGCCTTCTGGACACCCTTCCCGAGGTAACGGCCCTTGTCGCCGTCGCGGAGTTCAACAGCTTCGTGCTCGCCGGTGGAGGCGCCGGAGGGAACTGCTGCGCGGCCGATCTGGCCGTCGGAAAGCAGGACCTCAACTTCTACGGTCGGGTTTCCGCGGGAATCAAGGATTTCGCGGGCGTGAATGGCATCGATAAGCGCCATGGATGTGCTCCTTATGGGCAAATTACAGGAATGTGGAGGGAAATTCTCAACGTCCTCGTCGCTACTAGCGTAGTCGAGAGTGGCTTAGGTTACGGAACGGGTTCAAACTCCTCACGTCATGAAGGCTGGGCCTTCCCGTTCTGAAACGATCGAACTGCTGCGCGGAGGGCACGCTCGGCGTCGAGCCCTTGCTCCCGGGCGCCGGCAACGACGGCGAGCAACAGCTCACCGAGCGCCTCTTCCGAGTCTGGAATTGCAGGAAGCCCGACGGCGGTTGCCTGGCTTTGGGCCTCGATCGACAGCCCCGCACGGGCAGCACGGTCCAGGGACTTTTGCGCCCCTGCCAAGGCAGGCAGGTGCGGCGGAATTCCCTCGAACGGATCGGCACGGTCGGGCTTCTCAGCACGCTTCACGGCATCCCACTTCAGGATGATTTCCTCGACCGTGGCAGGGAATGTGGCCTGCAGCGAACCGTCCGGCTTGAACACATGGGGATTGCGGCGGACCATCTTCGCGTTGATGCCGCGCGCTACAGCATCAAAGTCGAAGCTGCCCCGCTCCTCGGCAAGCCGGGCGTGAAGCACCACTTGAAGCAGTACGTCGCCCAGCTCGCCGCGAAGTTCCTCGTCCCTGGCCGGCGAATCCCCGGCCTCGATCGAGTCCACAACCTCATAGGCTTCCTCGATCAAGTACTCCACCAGGGACTCATGCGTGAGCGCACCCATCCAAGGGCAATGCTCCCGCAACGAGGCGATCGTCCGGATCAGCTCCGCAACCCCGGTTGTGGACTCGTTAGCCGAGGTTGGCGTAGGCATCGTTGATGTACTCGACCAAAGCTTCACGCTCGTCCAGCGGCAGGAACGCGGCCTCTGCGGCGTTGAGCGTCAGTTCGAGCAAATCATCGAGGTCGTAATCGAAGGTCTCAACCAGGAGCTCAAACTCGTCCGTCAACGTGACGCCGCTCATGAGCCTGTTGTCCGTGTTGATGGTGACGTTGAAACCGAGCTGGAAAAGCATGTCCAACGGGTGGCTCTCGATGCCTTCGCCGAAGCTGGAGACAGCACCGGTCTGGAGGTTCGATGACGGGCAGATTTCCAGGGCGATTCCGCGGTCGCGTACCCAGGCGGCCACGCCGCCGAGCGTCACCATGCCGATGGTGTCCTCGCCGTCGTCGTCGGAGTTGTCTTCAAACTCCACCGTGATGTCCTCCGCGATACGCACCCCGTGCCCAAGCCGGAGAGCGCGTCCGTCCACGAGGGCCGACTGGATGCTGTCCAGGCCTGCGGCCTCACCGGCGTGGACCGTGGCCGGAAAGTTGTTCTCGGCAAGGTAGGTGAAGGCGTCCTTGAAGCGCGAGGGCAGGAAACCGTCCTCGGCGCCCGCGATGTCGAAGCCCACAGCGCCGTTGGCGCGGTGCCGAACAGCGAGTTCTGCGATTTCCTGGCCGCGATCCGCGTGGCGCATGGCAGTGATGAGTTGCCCCACCTGGATCTGCTGGCCGCGTTCTTCCGCCGCATCCACGCCGGCTTCGAGGCCATCCTGGACCGCTTCCACCACTTCATCCAGGGTCAGGCCCTTCTGCAGGTGCTGCTCGGGGGCCCAGCGGACTTCACCGTAAACGACGCCGTCCTCGGCAAGGTCCTCCACGAATTCCTTGGCGACCCGGAACAGGCCCTCCTTGGTCTGCATCACGGCAATCGTGTGGTCGAACGTTTCCAGGTACCGCACCAGCGAACCGGAGTCGGCGGACTCGCGGAACCATTCGCCCAAGGCAACAGGATCAGTGGAAGGCAGCGTGTGGCCGACGGCTTGCGCCAGTTCGATGATGGTTTCAGGCCGCAGTCCTCCGTCCAAATGGTCATGGAGGGAAACCTTGGGAAGGCTCTTCAAATCGAAGTCGAGGGCAGGGGCAGCGTCAACAATGGGCTCAGTCACGTACTAAGACTAATCCCCACGGCTGCCATGGACTCGTTTCAGGTGCCCGCTGTGGTCGCCAAGGGACGGCAGGAGCTTAGCCAGCAGGCTTGGAAAGGTCGACGCCGGCGACCGCCTTGTGGGCCAAGTCCTGCGGGTTCGCCGTAGGCGCCTTCGCAGTTGCAGCGGCAGCGCCGGCCTGATCCTTCTTCTCCGCATCCTTCTTCTCCAGATGCTTGTGCCACCAGCGAAGGACGTGGTCCACAATAATGCCCAGGATCACCGCGAACGCCACGGCAATGCCTACGCCGAGCAGCGGGTTGTTGTGCACCCATTGGCCGGCGAGAAGGCCGATGCCGATGGAGTAGCAAACCCAGGTGACACAGGCAAAGGCATCCAAGAAGAAGAATGTCCTGTGGCGGAACCCCGTCTGGCCGGCAACGTAGTTCACAGCCACACGTCCCCAGGGAATGTAGCGGGCCGTGAAGATCAGGACTGCCCCACGTTTGTCGAGCTCATAGTGGGCCCAGGCAAACATCTTCTGGACCTTGGGGCGCCGCATCCACTTCCAGCGCGTCAAACCGATCTTGCGGCCCAGCATGTACGCCATGTTGTCGCCGGCCATTGCACCAACCAAGGCCGTGGCCCCCAGAATCCAAAGGTTCGGCTGACCGCTGTGAAGGGACAGCGCCGAGAGCCCAACAATGGCTGTTTCACTGGGAAGGATGGTGGCAAATCCGTCAATGAAGAAAAAGACGAGGAGTACCGGGTAAATCCAAGGCTGCCCGGCTGCATGCTCGAGCATTTGGTTCAAAAACTCCACGCGGCGGTAGCTCCTAGGCGAATATGACTTGACACTGTGACGGAAGTCGCTCTTAGTGTCCCATGGCCGGGACGTCGTTCGCTACGCCCCAGCCTCGGGATCACAGACTTAACGCTACGCGTGGAGTACGCGTTCCGTCGTCAACCGCCGGGCTGATCTCCCGGCGTCGTTCGTGTCATACCGTGGGTGGAGGCGGCGCTTCTTCCTCAGCGATATTCGTGCCTTCAGCGATGTTCTTGCGGTCCAGCGGCGCCGATCCCCTGACCCTGCTGATGATGCGGTCAATGATGATGCCCAGAATCACCGCCACCACAATTGCAATCACTGCACCCAACAGGTGGTTGTGCTCGAACCAGACCCCAAAGAAGTACCCGAGGACCACTGAATAGCTGGCCCACAGGATGGCCGACATTGCAGTGAGTCCCACAAAGCGGCGGTGATTGAAGTGCGTGGCACCGGCTGTGAGGTTCACTGCCACCCGGCCGATGGGAATGAAGCGCGCCACCATGATGAGTGAGGCTGACCGCCGTCGAAGTTCCTTCCCGGCCCAGCGGAAGGCGCCCTGCATGCGCTGCGTACGCATCCAACGCCAACGCTGGACCCCGATCCGGTGGCCTATCAGGTAGGCGATGTTGTCACCTGAGAAAGCACCGATTGCTGCCATGACGCCGAGCAGCCACACGTTGGGCGCGCCTCCGCCGCCGGAGACAGCACTCAAACCGACCACCACGGACTCGCTGGGGATGGGTGGGAAGAAACCGTCGATCAGGCAGCAGGCCAACACAAGGAACAACACCCACGGCTGCTCGGCCGCGGCGAGGATGAAATCGTTGATGGCCTGCACGGGATCTAAGCCTAGGCGATCCTGTCGATGATCAGCTGATGGGCTGGTCGTGAGCCCTCAGGGGCAATCACCACGGCGTCCTGCAGCGCTTCCTTGGCCCGCTCAAACTTCTCAGGAGTATCTGTCAACAGCGTCATCAACGGCTCGCCGGCCCTGACCAGCGCACCCGGTTTGGCATGCAGCCGCACACCGGCTCCGGCCTGGACCTTGTCCTCCTTGCGGGCCCGGCCAGCTCCGAGGCGCCACGCGGCAACGCCGACGGACAGGGCATCCAGTTCAACCAGGACGCCGTCAGCCGGGGCGTAGACCACCTCGGATTCCTTGGCCACCGGCAGTGCCGCGCGCGGATCGCCTCCTTGAGCTTCGATCATCCGGTTCCAGACGTCCATGGCGCGCCCATCCTTGAGGGCAGCCGCGGGATCGGCATCGTGAATGCCGGCACCGGCCAGCATCTCCTCGGCCAAGCGGACAGTCAGCTCGACGACGTCTTCCGGACCGCCGCCGGCAAGGACCTCCACGGATTCCTCCACCTCGATGGCGTTGCCTGCTGTCAGGCCCAGGGGCGTGGACATATCGGTCATCAAAGCCACCGTGTGAACGCCCGCGTCCTTCCCCAAGGCCACCATGGTCTCCGCCAGCTCACGCGCCTTCGCCTCATCCTTCATGAAGGCACCGGAGCCCACTTTCACGTCCAGTACCAACGAGCCGGTGCCTTCTGCGATCTTCTTACTCATGATGGAGGAAGCAATCAGCGGGATCGCTTCCACCGTTCCCGTGACGTCACGCAAAGCGTAGAGCTTCTTGTCAGCCGGCGCCAGACCGGATCCGGCAGCACAAATGACCGCTCCGACGTCCTGGAGCTGCGCCATGATCTCCTCGTTGCTCAAGTTCGCGCGCCATCCGGGGATCGCTTCGAGCTTGTCCAAGGTGCCGCCGGTGTGGCCGAGTCCGCGGCCGGACAGCTGCGGAACGGCCACCCCAAAGACCGCCACCAGCGGGGCCAACGGGAGGGTGATCTTATCCCCCACCCCACCGGTGGAGTGCTTGTCGCTGGTAGGCTTCCGGCCGCCGTCGGGCGTTGTCAGCGAGGAAAAGTCCATCCGCTCCCCGGACGCGATCATCGCGGAAGTCCAGCGCGAGATTTCCTCGCGGTTCATGCCGTTGAGCAGGATGGCCATGTTCAACGCCGCCATCTGCTCCTCGGCGATCACACCACGGGTATAGGCGTCGATGGTCCAGTCGATCTGTTCGGGTGTGAGTGTGCCTTTGTCGCGTTTGATGGAGATGATTTGAACGGCGTCGAAGGCTTCAGTGCTTCTCACGTGGTTTCCTCCAGGTTTTCGGGACCAAAGGCGTCAGGCAGCACTTGGTCCATGGATTTGATTCCCTGCGTTGTCATGAGCTGCATTCCGGGTGCGCGGAATTCGTAGAGCAGCTGACGGCAGCGCCCGCACGGCATGAGGACGTTCCCTTGGCCATCGACGCAGTAGAAAGCCGCGATCCGGCCCCCACCGGTCATGTGGAGTTGTCCCACCAAGGCACATTCAGCGCAGAGGGTCAGGCCATAGCTGGCATTCTCCACGTTGCAGCCGCTAACGATCCTGCCGTCCTCGGTGAGGGCCGCAGCCCCCACCGGGAACTTGGAATACGGGGCATAGGCCCGTTCCATGGCCTGTACTGCAGCCTCTTCCAGTGCATGCCAATCGACGTCAACCGTTGGCATCGTCAACCCTTCACGTACGGTATGCCGCTTGCGGCAGGTGGCCGCGACCTACCCACCAAACCCGCGACGGCGAAGATGGTCACCAGATACGGCAGCATGGCCATGAACTGGCTTGGCACCGGGGTACCAATGATGCCCAGAATCGATTGCAGGTTGTAGGCAAAGCCGAACAGCAGCGAGGCGAGGAAGGCACCGATCGGATTCCACCGTCCAAAGATCAGGGCCGCCAGGGCAATGAAGCCACGGCCACCGGAAATTTCCTTGGTGAAGGAGTCGATGGTCACCAGCGTGAACACGGCACCACCGATGCCGGCGATCGCACCGCCAAGCGTCACGTTCCAGAAGCGGGTGGCGTTGACGTTGATGCCGAGGGTGTCCGCAGCCTGCGGGTGCTCGCCGACAGCGCGGACGCGCAGGCCCCAACGGGTCTTGAACAAGCCGAACCAGACTACGGCTACAGCCACATACATGAGGTAGCCGGCGATGGATTGCTTGAACAGGATGGGCCCGATGATGGGAATGTCCGAAAGGAACGGAATCGGCAGGATATCCAGGCGGCCAGGAGTGTTGAACCGCTCCTTGTTGGTCACCATGACTGTGCCGAACAGGAAGCCGGTAAGGCCGGAGACCAGCACATTCAGGACGACGCCCACAATGATCTGGTTGACGAGGTATTTGATGCTGAAGACCGCGAGGACCATGGACACCACGGCGCCAGCTGCTGCGGCAGCAATCAAGCCGACATACGGGCTGCCCGTCACCGTTGCCACCAAGGCGGCCGTGAAAGCTCCGCCCAGCAACTGGCCTTCAATGGCAATGTTCACCACGCCCACCCGCTCGCACAGAACACCGGAGAGAGAGCCAAACACCAAGGGAACTGCCAAAGTCACCGAACCGGCAACCAGGCCGGCAAGTGAGATGGACGGCTGGCGTGCACCGGCAACAATCCATACCAGCAAGGCGAAGACGAAGACCACTGCGAAGGCGATCGGCAACCACTTGGGTGATCGCTCCCCGCGCGTCCACAGGTAGATCGAGTAAGCGGCCATGGCCAGGAGCACGATGGCCAGGACGACGCCACCTACCTGGCCTGGAATCGCCAGCGCCGGGACGGCAAAGGCATCGCCGGGATCGCTGATCTTCATCTCTGCTGTCTGGTCCGGACCCATGAGGCCGAAGAACACGAGCGCAATGAGTGCCAGGACGCCGAGCGAAACGGGGACCTTCAAAGACGGGCGGAGCCCAGGCGCTGCTGTTGCGCCCGGTAGTGGGGCGGTGGATGTTGCGCTCACTTGGCACCTCCGGTGGCGTTGGCAAGGGCAGCTTTCCTAGCGGCCTTCGGCGTCTTGTTCTTTTTCTTGGGCTCAAGCCGGAAAACCGACCTGATCAGCGGGGGCGCTGCGATGAACAGGACGATGAGTGACTGGACCACCAACACGATGTCGATGGGCGTGCCCGTTTGGATCTGCATCTGAACCGCGCCGGCCCTGAACGCACCGAAGAGCAGGCCCGCGAAGAACGTCCCCCAGGGAGTGCTTCGGCCAAGCAGTGCAACGGTGATGGAGTCGAAGCCGATCTGGGCTGCAACGCCGCCGGTCAACACCTTTTCCGTACCGGCCACCTGGGCAACGCCGCCGAAGGCAGCGAGCGCGCCGGCAAAGGCCATCACCAGGATGGTGGCACGGGGTACCTTGACCCCGGCCGTCCGCGCGGCCACGGGGTTGGCTCCAACAGCGCGGAACTCAAAGCCAATGGTGGAGCGGTTCAGCATCCACCACACGCCGTAGGTCAGCAGAACGGCCACCAGGAAGCCCAGGTGGAGCCTGGAATCTGGGATGAGCACAGGGTAGGTGGCACTGTCATCCAGCCGGGGTGAGATGGGGCTGTTGTCCCCCGGGCGCCGGAAGGCCGCGGTGTTCAGGAGGAAGTCCAAAAGGAACAGTGCCACGTAGTTCAGCATGATGGTCACGATGACCTCGTGAGCGCCGGTCCTGGCTTTGAGGATGCCAACTATCGCACCCCATGCAGCGCCTCCGAGGACGCCCATGATGATGACCAGCAGCAGGTGGAGCCCGAACGGCAAGTGCCAGGTGAAACCAACATACGCAGCCAGAGTGGCGCTGATAATGATCTGGCCCTGGGCACCGATGTTGAACAGGCCGGCACGGAAGGCCAAGGCAACGCCGAGGCCTGCACAGATCAGGGGCGTAGCTACCGTCATTGTTTCAAGCAGGGGCATGAAACCTTGGCGGGGATTGAAGACCGAGCCCTGGAACAACGCGACGTAGCTCTTGGTCATGGCATTCCACAGCGCCAGCAGGAAGTCGCTGGGCCGCGCGAAGAAATAACCCGCGCTCTCGGAAACCTTCTTATCCGTGCTGGCAATGAGCAAACCGCCCAGGAACAGCGCCACGATAACCGCCAGGACAGACACGAAGCCGTTGCCCATGACGATCCTGCGCATCGTGCTGCCTTGCCGGTGACCGGTGTCCCCGCTCTGCGAGGACACGGGAACAATGGACGGTTCCAGCGTGCCGCCAGCGGTGTCGAGTGCGACGTCCGCCGCACGCACTTCCGAGGTAGATTCCTCGGGGGTCTGGTCCTTACTGGGGGTCTGGTCCTTACTGGGGGTCTGGTCCTTACTCGTCATGGGAGCCTCCTTCCGGGCCGACGCCAGCCATCATCAGGCCGAGGGTGTCACGGGGCGTTCCGGCAGGGACAATGCCCACCAGCTTCCCCTTGTAAAGCACAGCGATCCTGTCCGCGAGTTCGATCACTTCATCGAGTTCCGTGGAAATGATCATCACCGGTGTTCCGACGTCCCGCTCGGCAACTATGCGTTTATGCAGGAATTCGATGGAGCCAACATCCACGCCGCGCGTGGGCTGGCTTGCGATGAAAAGCCGCAACGGCCTGGACAGCTCGCGCGCCATGACTACCTTTTGCTGGTTTCCACCGGAGAGGGTTCCGGCCGCAGCTCCCGCCGACGGCGTCCTGATATCGAACTCCTGGATCTTGGCTTCCGCATTTTCTGCCACTTTGGACGGCTTCATGCTGATGCCGCTCGCAAACGGTGCTTGGTCGTAAAGGTCCAGCACCAGGTTCTCGGCAACAGAAAAGGGCCCGACCAGCCCGTCCACTGTGCGGTCTTCCGGGACAAAGCCGACGCCCGACCGCAGCACGTCCTTGACCGGCAAGCCCAGGAGCTGCTTGCCGTCCAGCGTCACGGATCCCGTGACGTGCGGCTGGATACCGAGAATGGCTTCCGTAAGTTCCGTCTGGCCGTTGCCCTGGACACCTGCGACGGCGAGGATCTCGCCTTGGGCGATGTCGAAGCTGATGCCGTCCACAACGTTGGTGCCATTGGGGGCGCGAACTGTCAGGTCCTTCACCACGAAGGTTGTTTCCTTTGGCTGGGCGGCGGCTTTGTCCAAGGTCAGGCTAACGGGGCGGCCCACCATCATGGAGGCAAGTTCCGTGGCCGAGGCCGTGGGTGGAGCATCGCCTACTACGTTGCCGCGGCGGATTACCGTGATGACGTCGGCGACAGCCTTCACTTCTCGAAGCTTGTGCGAAATGAACACGATGGATGTGCCGGATGCTTTGAGCTGGCGCATGATGTCCAGTAGCTCATCCGTTTCCTGCGGTGTCAGGACTGCCGTGGGTTCATCCAGGATAAGCACCTTGGCGTCCCGGACCAACGCCTTGATGATCTCGACGCGCTGCTGGACGCCCACGGGCAGGTCCTCCACCAGGGCGTCAGGATCGACGTCGAAGCCGTACTTCTTTGAAATGTCCCGGATTTTCTTCCGGGTTTCATCAATGCTGAGGACGCCGCCAAAGGACGTCGGCTCTGCGCCGAGGGCCACGTTTTCGGCGACTGTGAAGACGGGAACCAGCATGAAATGCTGGTGGACCATGCCAATACCGGCGGCCATGGCGTCGCCCGGGCCCCGGAAGTTGACCGTCTTGTCGTCAACGAGGATTTGTCCGGCCGTCGGTTCATAGAGTCCGTACAGCACGTTCATGAGGGTTGATTTTCCGGCGCCGTTTTCGCCGAGGAGGCAATGGATCTGGCCGGATTCGACCACGAGGTCGATGTCTTGGTTGGCGTAGAAGGTCCCGAAAGCTTTCGAGATCCCCTTCAATTCGAGTTTCACAACTCCCACCGTTCTTTGAGTCCGAGGGACGGCTGTACTGCTCAAAGCCATTGGCTTTGAGCAGAAGCCTATTCTTGCGAGGGCCAGCAAGATAGGCGCTGGGGTCCGCTAGATAGGCGCTGGTCAGGGCAAAAACGCGCCGCCAGTACCGGCACTCGGTACTGGCGGCGCGTCCAGGAATTGTTACTTCTTGGGGCTTGCCGCTGATTCGACAACCAGCTTGCCGGACACGATGTCCGCCTTCAAGGCGTTGAGCTCGGACTTGGTATCTGCGGAGACTGCGGAATCGAGGTCGTGGAACGGTGCGATCGCAACGCCTTCGTTGGCAAGCGTGCCAACATAGGCTTCGTTGCTGAACTTGCCTTCCTTGTCGTCCTTCACCACGGTTTCCACGGCCTCACCCATCTGCTTGACCACGGAGGTCAGCATGAGGTCCTTGTACTCAGGAGCAGTGAGGTAGCCATCGGAGTCAACCCAGATGAGCTTGACGTCCTTGCCGGCAGCCTTGGCTTCCTTGAGGGCTGCACCTGCGCCCTTGCCCACCGGGCCGGCAACGGGCATCACAATGTCCGCACCCTGGTCCAGGAGGTTCTTGGTGATCTGCTTGCCGGTGTCCTGCTTCTCGAAGTCGCCTGTGAACGAGCCATCCTGGGTGGCCTTGTCCCAGCCGACTACCTGGACGGACTTGCCCTTGGCCTTGTTGTAGGCCTGGACGCCGTCATAGAAACCGTCCATGAAGATGGTGACCGTAGGGAGCTTGATGCCGCCGAAGGTTCCCACCTTGCCGGTCTTGCTCGCCGATGCAGCGGCGTAGCCTGCGAGGTAGGCAGCCTGGGCGGTGTCATAAACCACCGGCTTCACGTTGGCGATGGGGTCCTTGTACGAGAAGTCGATGATCGCGAAGTGCTTGTCCGTGTTCTTCTGCGCTGCTGCCTTGGTGGCGTCGCCCAGGAGGAAGCCCACCGTGATGGTCATGTTGCAGCCAGCGGAAACCATGCCGTTGAGGTTGGTCTCAAAGTCGCTGTTCGCCTTGGACTCAGCTGACTTCATGGTGATGCCAAGGTCCTTTTCGGCCTTCTGCAGACCCTCGAAGGAGGACTGGTTAAAGGACTGGTCATCGAATCCACCGGAGTCGGACACAATACAGCCGATGTAGTCGCTCTTGGTGGCGGCGCCCGAACCGGCGTCGGGAGCTTGTCCGCAACCGCTGAGCAAGAGCGCTGCCGCTCCCGCAGTTGCAATACCGGCCATTGAACCGCGCTTAATTGAACCGCGCTTAAGGGTGGCACGCAGTGGGTTCTTCAATTTTCCTCCAGGAAGAAAGTGAGTCGCGCTACGACGGATGGTCAATGAGTGTCCGTTTCGAATACCCGAGGCAGAAATTCTGTTTTCACTGAAGTTCGCAGCACTGCGCCGAAGCGCCTTGATACCCACAACACTAGTGGCGTGGACCACAGGCAGGTAGCACAATCCAGTCCTCATGGGCAGATTGTTGACCTTTTGTTACCAAGCAGTAGCCGGGCGCGCAAGTCACACCCGGCCCCACCCCAACGTCAGAGCCTGACGAGCATCTTTCCGGTGTTGGCGCCGTCCAGCAGATCAATGAATGCCTGCGGTGCGTTCTCCAGGCCGTCCACGATCGTCTCGTCGTAGCGAATCGTCCCGTCAGCCAGCCAACCGGCCATCTTCTCCGCGAATTCCGCCGCGTGCTGACGCTGGCCGCCAACGAGGAATCCACGCAGGGTCAGCTGCTTGCCAATCGCCAGGGCCAGGTTCCTAGGGGCCGCCGGCGGTTCGGTGGAGTTGTATTGGGCAATGGCACCACACATGGCAACGCGCCCGCCCACAGTGAGCGTAGCGAGAGCGGCTTCGAGGTGCTCGCCGCCGACGTTGTCGAAGTACACATCGACGCCACGCTCCCCCGCAGCTTCCCGCAACTGCTCAAGAACGGGGCCGTCGTTGTAGTTGAAGGCGGCGTCGAAACCGAGCTCCAGCAGCCTGGCGACCTTTTCGGCAGAACCGGCACTGCCGATCACCTTGCTGGCTCCGGACGCCTTGGCAATCTGGCCCACCATGGATCCCACAGCGCCAGCCGCGCCCGACACGAAGACAACGTCGCCTTCTTTGAACTCGGCCACCTTGAGCAGGCCCGCATACGCGGTCAGGCCCGTCATGCCCAAGGCACCAAGGAACGCCGATGTTGGAGCAAGGCCGCTTGGAACCGTGGTCGTCGCGGCCGCGTCCACCACCGCGTGCTCGCGCCACCCCAACTGATGCACGACGACGTCACCCACCTTGTGCGCGTCGGACCTGGACGCGATCACCTCACCTACCGCCCCGCCGTCGAGCGCTGCATCCAGGCGGAAAGGCGCCGAGTAGGACTTGACGTCGTTCATGCGTCCGCGCATATAGGGGTCCACGGACATGAACTGGTTCCGGACCAGGACCTGGCCGTCCTGAAGGTCCGGGAGGCCGGAGGCGGCCAGCCGGAAGTTCTCCGGCGACGGGCGTCCTACCGGGCGTGACGCGAGCTGGATTTCGCGGGTTTCCACTGGCGTGCTGGTAGCGGCGCTCATGCTGCGAACTCCACGAGCTTGAGGTCTACGGCCATGTTTCCGCGCGTGGCGTTGGAGTAGGGGCAGATCTGGTGCGCCTTGGCCATCAGTTCCTCCGCGGTATCGCGATCCAAGGCGGGCAGGGCGATCTCCAGCTCGGCGGCCAGGCCATAGCCCTCGCGGTCAGTGAGTGCCCCGAAGTGGACCTTGGCGGCAACGGCGGAATCGCTGAGGTCAACGCGTTCCTTGCGGCCCACCAAGCGCAGTGCGGAGTGGAAGCATGCCGCGTAGCCGGCGGCGAACAACTGCTCAGGGTTGGTGCCCTGGCCGTTGCCCCCGAGCTCAACCGGGCTGGCGAGGGCGACATCGAGCTTGCCGTCGTTGGTGCGGGCGTTGCCATCGCGGCCTTCGCCGGAGGCCAAAGCCTCGGCAGTGTAGAGAGTCTTCACGAATCTTCCTTTTCTCTTGGACATCAGTGGGCTTGTGTGTGGCTTGAAAAGTGTCAGAGTGACTTCTGCAGTGCCGCCGTGAGTTTGCCGAGCGTCGCGTGCAACTGCTCAATCTCATCCGTGGAGAGGCCGGCGGCATCAGCGAGGCGCTTGGGGACGGCCTGGGCCCGGCTGCTCAACTCCCTGCCGGCGTCGGTCAGGACCACATCCACTCGTCGTTCATCCTCAACGGAACGGTGGCGCTCAACGAGACCAAGCGCCTCAAGGCGCTTCAGGAGAGGCGACAACGTGCCGGAGTCGAGCCCGAGTTCGGCGCCAAGTTCCCGGACACTGCGCGGTTCCTGCTCCCACAGGACCAGCATCACCAGGTATTGCGGATATGTAAGACCCAGTTCGTCCAGCACGGGGCGGTAGACCGCCGTCGCGGCCTTGGACGCCGAATACAGCGCAAAGCAGACCTGGTGGCGGAGGCGGGGTGCATCACTCATGAATAAAACGATAGTGCACAATTCAATTGTGCACAACTCAACTTGGCCCAACTAGGGGACAACACATGTCCCAATGAGTGCTCAGTGGAACACGTGCTGTCCCTTAGTTGGGTTTAGTCCTGGAGGTCGCGGATCGTTCGGAGTGCAGCAGCAGTGAGGACCCGGATGGCGTAGCCAAGGGCGCGCTCGTCGACGATGAAGTCGCCGCGGTGGAGGTCATATTCCTCGCCGCCAGGCGTGTGGGTGCCGAGCCGCATCATGGCTCCCGGTAGGTCGGCCAGGAACCAGGCAAAGTCCTCGCCACCCATGGACTGGGGCGTCAGGACGACGGCGTTCTCGCCGAGTTCGGCACGGGCCGCAGCTTCAATCAGGGCGGTCTCATGCTCGGAGTTCACCACGGGAGGAACGCCTCGGGTGTGCTCCAGATGTACGTCCACACCGTAAGGAGCGGCAACCTGCTTCACGACGTCGTCCAGCAACTCCCCGGCACTGTGCCAGGCATCGCGGTCAAGGCAGCGCATGGTGCCCGCCATGTAGCCGGTGCCGGGAATCGCGTTGGGTGCAGAACCTGCCGAGATCTGGCCCCACACCACTGAGACTCCGCTGCGGACATCCACGCGACGGGAGAGCACGGCTGGTACGTTGACCGCAATTTGCGCCAGGGCAAAGACGAGGTCTTCCGTCAGATGCGGCCTGGACGTGTGGCCACCGCGGCCCGTGAGCTCGATCTTGATGGTGTCCGATGCCGAGGTAATGGCCCCGATCCGGGTGCCGATCTTGCCGACGTTGATCCTGGGATCGCAGTGCAGCGCAAGGATCCGGGGAACGCCGTCCAGCACGCCCTGCTCGATGCAGGACAAAGCACCGCCGGGCATGGTCTCCTCGGCCGGCTGGAAGATGATGCGGACAGTCCCGCCCAACGGGGTGTTCTTGTGCATCCGCTGCAGCACCAAGGCAATGCCGAGCATGGTGGTGGTGTGGACGTCATGCCCGCAGGCGTGCGTGACGCCGTGGTTCTTCGAAGCGAACGGCAGGCCCGTTTCCTCGATGATGGGCAGGGCGTCGATGTCACCACGCAGTGCAGTGGCAATGGGACCTTCCCCGATGTCCACCGTGAGCCCGGTGCCTTCAAGGCGGCGCGGCTCCAATCCGGCAGCCTCGAGCCGCTCCACGAGTTTGTCCGTGGTGCGGAATTCCTTGAAGGAGAGTTCAGGGTGCGCGTGCAGATCCCGCCTGAAGTCTATGAGTCCGGGCAGCAGCTCATCCACCCACGGACTTACAACGGGGGTCGGCTCGGTTTCAGTGGTGTAATTGCGCACGTCACAACTCTAGCCACCCACGGCCTCCGAAGAACGAAAGCCACCTCTTGGTTACGCTGCGTTCAGGCGCAGGACAACCAAAGAGGTGGCTCACGGTATAAGGGATTGCTACAGGACGTCCGTATCGCCGCTGGCTTTCAGGGCGTCAACAGTGCCCTTGACCAACTGGGCATGTTCCTTGGTAGTGACCAGCAGCGCGTCGGGCGTGTCCACGATGACCACGTCCTTGATGCCGATAAGGGCGATCACACGCTTGGTATCGGACACCACTACGCCGCTCGCATTCTCGGCAAACACCCGGGCACCTTCGCCAAGAACGGTAACTTCATCGACGTCGCCGGCATTGTTCAGGCGGCCAATTGCGGCAAAGTCGCCAACGTCGTCCCAGCGGAAAGTACCAGGCACGACGGCGACATCGCCGGCTGCCGCTGCTGGCTCGGCAACCGCGTAGTCGATCGCAATCTTGGGCAGTGTGGGCCAGACACGCGCGGTAACTTCAGCGCGCTGGGGCGTGTCCCAGGCTTCGGCGATTTCCTGGAGGCCCTTGAACAGCTCCGGCTGGTTCGCTTCGAGGTGCTGGAGCATGAGCGCTACGGGAGCCACGAACATGCCTGCGTTCCAGACGTAGTCCCCTGCTTCTACATATTTGTTGGCAACTTCCTGGCTGGGCTTCTCAACAAACTCAGCCACGGCAAGCGCATTCGGAGCACCTTCGACGTTCAGTGCCGCACCGGAGCGGATGTAGCCGAAGCCGGTGGAGGGGTGCGTGGGCTTGATGCCGATCGTGACGATCTTGCCCGTGGCAGCGGTGTAAATTGCCTCGCGAACGGTGTCCTGGAAGAGGTCGTCAGGGCTGATCACCTGGTCCGCGGCGAACGAACCCATGATGGTCTCGGGGTCGCGGCGGTAGAGGATGGCGGCGGCCAATCCGATGGCAGCACCGGAGTCCTTGGGCTCGCTCTCGAGCACCAGCTCGTCATCTCCCACCTCGGGGAGCTGCCGGCACACAGCGGCACGGTGCGCCTCGCCGGTCACAACGAGCACCCGCTCGCCGGCCAGCGGCTCAAGGCGGTCATAGGTGGCCCTCAACAACGTGCTGCCGGAGCCGGTCAGGTCGTGGAGGAACTTGGGCGCAGCGGCACGCGAGAGTGGCCATAGCCGGGTCCCCACACCGCCCGCCGGAATAACCGCGTGGAAGCGGTTCAATGGAGATTCCGGGAATGTCGCGTCTTCTGTACTCACCGCAACACTTTATCGGACGCGACTGCAAAGCCCCGCAGCACGCCGCACATGTGGCCTTCGTCTCACGAAGCACGGGAAATTGCCCAAATATCGCGTAAATACGGGCAGGAAACATGGAATTAACAACCAGAGAAGCGCGTCCTAAATTGAATAAGCTGGTAGCGAAGCCTAGATTTAGGCGTGAGCTACGAGTGCTCTCGCAGCAGGCGTTCCCCCCGCATGGATCCCATGCCAGCGCCGCTGTGTTGCAGGAAGGTTTAATCAGTGCCGACAAAACCAGCTGGCACCTTGTACCGCGGCCGTGAAGGCATGTGGTCCTGGGTTGGACACCGTATTACCGGTGTAGTGATCTTTTTCTTCTTGTTGGTCCATGTGTTGGACACCTCATTGGTGCGCGTGTCCCCTGAGGCCTACACGGCCGTCATTGGTGCTTACAAGAACCCCCTCATGGCCCTGGGTGAAACGGGCCTGGTCGCCGCGATCATCTTCCACGCCTTCAACGGCCTGCGTGTGATCGCCATCGACTTCTGGAAGAAGGGCGCGAAGTACCAGCGCCAAATGCTGTGGATCGTGCTTGCGCTGTGGCTGGTCACGTTCGCCGGCTTCGCTATCCGCCACCTTTCCCTCGCGCTGGGAGGCCACTAGACCATGACCACGATCGAATCCCCCCGCAGCGGAAAAATCGGTGCAGGCAAGATTGCTCCGAAGTACAACCGCACCGGCCCCAGCCGTGGCAACTTCGAAATGATCGCTTGGCTCTTCATGCGCCTCTCCGGCATCGTCCTGGTGGTGCTGATCTTCGGCCACCTCTTCGTGAACCTTCTGGTAGGTGAGGGTATCCACGCCATCGACTTCGGTTTCGTCGCCGGCAAGTGGGCGGATCCCTTCTGGCAGTTCTGGGACCTCGCCATGCTCTGGCTTGCCATGCTGCACGGAACCAACGGCGTCCGCACCATCATCAACGACTACGCGGAAAAGGACGCCACGCGCTTCTGGCTCAAGGTTGTCCTCTATGCAGCCACGGCTGTCATCATCATTCTCGGCACCCTGGTGATCTTCACGTTCAACCCGTGCCCCGTCGTCGACGGCGTTCAGCTGCCTGGCGGCTTCTGCCCGGCCCCGTAGCGGCTTCCTGGCGCAGCCGGCCAGCCCTGTTGGGGAACCGGTTGCGCCTGACTTAGCGGAACAGCCTCCGCCGACCATCTGAATTTTTGAAAGAGAGAGCATCTGGTATGCAGGTCCATAAGTACGACGTCGTCATTGTCGGTGCAGGTGGCGCCGGCATGCGCGCCGCGATCGAATCCGGTCAGCGCGCACGCACCGCGGTACTGACCAAGCTCTACCCCACCCGCTCGCACACCGGTGCAGCCCAGGGTGGCATGTGTGCAGCACTGGCCAACGTCGAAGAAGACAACTGGGAGTGGCACACCTTTGACACGATCAAGGGTGGCGACTACCTGGTTGACCAGGACGCAGCCGAGGTCATGGCGAAGGAAGCCATCGACGCCGTGCTGGACCTGGAAAAGATGGGTCTGCCGTTCAACCGCACGCCCGAGGGCCGGATTGACCAGCGCCGTTTCGGTGGCCACACCCGTGACCACGGCAAGGCTCCCGTCCGCCGTGCTTGCTATGCAGCCGACCGTACAGGCCACATGATCCTGCAGACGCTGTACCAAAACTGCGTCAAGCACAACGTTGAGTTCTACAACGAGTACTACGTCCTTGACCTACTGATCGTCGAAGAAGACGCAGTACGCGAAGACGGTACCCCGTACAAGCAGAAGCGTGTCGCCGGCGTAGTCTCCTACGATCTTGCTTCCGGTGAACTGCACGTATTCCAGGCCAAGTCCGTTGTGTTCGCCTCCGGTGGTGCCGGCAAGGTCTTCAAGACGACCTCCAACGCCCACACCCTCACGGGCGACGGCATGGGCATCGCCTTCCGCCGTGGCATCCCCCTGGAAGACATGGAGTTCTTCCAGTTCCACCCGACCGGCCTCGCTGGCTTGGGCATCCTCCTCACCGAGGGCGCACGTGGTGAAGGTGCCATCCTTCGTAACTCCGAGGGTGAGCGCTTCATGGAGCGTTACGCCCCCACCATCAAGGACCTTGCACCCCGTGACATCGTGGCCCGTGCCATGGCGAACGAAGTGCGTGAAGGCCGTGGTTGTGGTCCAAACAAGGATTACGTCCTCCTGGACCTCACCCACCTCGAACCGGCCCACATCGAGGCCAAGCTTCCGGACATCACGGAGTTCGCACGCACCTACCTGGGTGTGGAGCCGTTCACCGATCCTGTCCCCGTGTTCCCCACCGCGCACTACGCCATGGGCGGCATCCCCACCAACATCACCACCGAGGTGCTGCAGGACAACGACACGATCGTGCCGGGCCTCTACGCAGCCGGTGAAGTTGCTTGTGTTTCCGTGCACGGCTCGAACCGACTCGGCACCAACTCGCTCCTGGACATCAACGTCTTCGGCAAGCGGGCCGGTATCGCCGCTGCGGAGTACTCCAAGACGGCCGACTTCGTCGAGCTGCCCGAGGACCCCGAGGCAATGACCCGAGGCATCCTCAACGGCCTGCTCAACGGCAACGGCACCGAGCGTGTGGCCCAGATCCGCAAGGAACTGCAGGACACCATGGATGCGAACATGCAGGTGTTCCGCACCAAGGAATCACTGGAGCAGGTCCTTAGCGACATCGCTTCCTTCGAAGAGCGGTACAAGAACGTCACCGTCCAGGACAAGGGCAAGCGCTTCAACCTGGACCTCCTGGAAGCAGTGGAGCTGGGCTTCCTGCTGGACATGGCCAAGGTCATGACGGTCGGTGCCCTGCACCGTGAGGAGTCCCGCGGTGGCCACTACCGCGAAGACTTCCCGGACCGCAATGACGAAAAGTTCATGAAGCACTCCATGGCTTACCTGGACACATCCGTCACCGTCGACTCCTCGGCGGAATCTGTTGCGGGCATCCGTCTTGAGACGAAGCCCGTCATCTTCACCCGTTACGAGCCGATGGAGCGTAAGTACTAATGACGACCGAAATGGCAGAGCCCGCTTCCAAAATCGAGCTCCCGGCAAGCGTTGCGGGCGACGGTGAAATTCCCACCTTCCACATCACGCTCCGCGTACGCCGCTACGATCCCGAGATCTCGGACGAAGCACGCTGGGATGACTACAAGCTGACCATGTACGGCACGGACCGCGTGCTGGATGCCCTCCACAAGGTCAAGTGGGAGATCGACGGCAGCGTTTCCTTCCGCCGCTCCTGCGCACACGGCGTCTGTGGTTCGGATGCCATGCGCATCAACGGCCGCAACCGCCTCGCCTGCAAGACGCTGCTGAAGGACCTGGACACGACCAAGCCCATCACCGTCGAGCCGATCAAGGGCCTCCCGGTGGAGAAGGACCTGATCGTGGACATGGAACCCTTCTTCCAGTCCTTCCGCGAAGTCATGCCGTTCCTGATCAACAAGGGCCACGAGCCCACCAAGGAACGCCTGCAGTCCGTTGAGGACCGTGAGCGCTTTGACGACACCACCAAGTGCATCCTGTGTGCTGCCTGCACCTCGTCCTGCCCGGTCTTCTGGACCGACGGCCAGTACTTTGGTCCGGCCGCAATCGTCAATGCACACCGCTTCATCTTCGATTCCCGTGATGACGCCGGCGACATGCGCTTGGAAATCCTGAACGACAAAGAAGGCGTGTGGCGTTGCCGCACCACCTTCAACTGCTCGGAAGCATGCCCCCGCGGCATCCAGGTGACCCAGGCAATCGCCGAGGTCAAGCAGGCCATCCTGGCCCGCAAGATCTAGCTTCGCCGGTCCCCTAAGGAACCAAACGACGACGGCGCCGCTCACCACTTTTGGTGCGTGGCGCCGTCGTCGTTAATCACTTCACCAGTCTGGCTCCGGCCCGATAGCGCAAAAGCAAGGAGACCAGCGTGTCACGCCCTGAGAAGATCACTTTCACCGGAAGCACGGGTGACGCCCTCGCCGGCATCGTAGACGTGCCTGAGGGTCCTGTCCGTGGCTGGGGCGTCTACTCGCATGGACTGACCCTTGGCAAGGACAGCCCTGCTGCCTCTCGGATCTGCAAAGGGCTCGCAGAGCAGGGTGTGGGCATGCTTCGGTTCGACAACCTTGGCCTGGGCGGCTCTGCCGGGGAATGGTCCGCGGGCTCGTTCAGCGTCAAGGTGGCTGACACCATCCTCGCCGCCGCCTTCATGCGGGAGCAGGACAGGCCGGTCTCCTTGCTGGTTGGCCACTCCTTCGGTGGAGCCGCTGTGCTGGCTGCTGCGCGCGACATCCCCGGACTCAACGCCGTGGTAACCGTGGGCGCACCTTACGAGCCAAAGCACGTTGAGCACATGTTCGACGCCGAGATTGACTCCATCCTGCGTGACGGCAGCGCCGTGGTTGACCTGGGTGGCAGGCCAATGGAAATCCGCCGGCACTTTGTGGAGGACGTGGAACGCGCTGACCTGCGCGATTGCATCCGCACCCTCCACAAACCGTTGATGGTGATGCATTCCCCCACCGACAACACCGTGGGCATCGATAACGCCAGTGAAATCTTCCGCACAGCACGGCATCCCCGGAGTTTTATCTCCCTGGAGGGCAGCGAGCATCTCCTCACCGGGAAGGGCCAGGCCGCCCGTGTGGCACGGATTATCAGTGCCTGGGCCGATCCGTATTTGGAAGTCCGCGACGCCTAAGACCAACCCGGGGTCACTTATGGCCCATGTTTCCTTCTGGAAGGGGCCCCAGGTGACCTCGCGTTGGTGTTCGCCTACTTGCCGATGGCCGCTTTGCTCTCACTAAGCCACTGCTCGGCGGCCTTCTCCGGCGTCAGCCGCTTGAACAGGACTTCGGTGTTGATGCGCGCCGTAATCTCGGAGACCGCTGTTGAACCGGTGGGACCGATGAATGTCGGGGCGAACTCCATTTTGCCGATTTGGTCGATGTAGGCGGCCTCCGCCTTGCCCTGCGGCGTGAGCAGATCCTGGATGGCCGTACGCATGCCGGAGTTGCTGGGTACACCACGGTCGCTCTGGATGATCTTTGCTGCGGCCTCATTGTTCACAAGGAAGCTGACCAGCTTGGCTGCGGCATCCGTGTGCTTGCTGCGTGCAGAGATGGTGTAAAACTGCGAAGACTGAAGCCAGATGCCGGGTGTAGGCTTCTCCCCAGGCAGCTTCAGCAGCTTCAGCTCAGCGCCGGAGGCTTTACTGAGTGCGGTCAGGGAGTTCGACCAAGTAAGCATCATACCGGCCTGCCCCATGCCCATAAGTGTCTGTTCAGTGCTGACGTTGAGCTTCTCCACGGTTTCCGAAGCGCTGGGGGCGGCGCCTGACTCGCTGAGTTCGAGCGAGAAATCGAAGTAGTCCCGCACGGTTTGCTTGTCCAGTCCCAGCTGGCCGTCTTGTGTGTACAGCGACTTGCCGCGCTGACGGGCGAAGGCGTCCAGAGAGTCATGCGTGAGGACGGTGGCTGTGCCGTATGTTCCCTTGGGGCTCTTGGCCGTGATGTCTTCGGCGGTCTTGGCGAAGTCATCCCACGACCATGTGTTGTCATCCGGCAGGGCAACGCCGGCAGCCTGGAAAACTGAGGGGTTTACTACGATGGCCAAGGCGTTGGCACCGGTGGAGACGCCGTACTGTTTGCCCTGGACCTGCCCGTTTTCAAGGGCTCCCTGATCCATTTTGGAGAGGTCGAGCGAGCCATCCACCTTGGATAGATCCAGCAGGGCGCCGCGGTTGGCGTATTCGGCCGGGTAGGCACCGCCCATGGTGATGACATCGGGGGCGTCGTTGGCTGCCACTTGGGTAGCGAGCTTGTCGAAGTAGCCTCCAATGTCGCCATACTCCGGCTTGACCTTGATGTTGGGGTTGGCAGCCTCGAACTCCTTGATGGCTTTGTTCGTCAGTTCGGCACGGGTTGCGTTGCCCCACCACGAGAACCGAATCTCTACGGGTCCGTCTTCGGCCTGGCTGGATGGAGGGCTGGAGCAGGCTGCGGTGAGCCCCAGCACACTGACGGCTGCTACGAAAGCTATCGACTTCCGGATACTACGGAGAGATTTACGCGTCATTGGGCAAGCTTCTTTCAGGCTCGAGAAAACGGTTCCTGAAACGTATCAAGACGGTGTATATTCGTCAATAGTTTGGGATATGAACTATTTGAGCTACTAAGGAGTCCGCCGTGCCCACGAGGTCCGAGTCCCCAGCCATCGACCGCAAGGCACTCGTCCAGCGCCACAATGTCCGCCAGGAACGCCTTGACCCACGGAGCCCAGTATCGGTCGGCAATGGCGAATTCGCGTTCACACTGGATCTCACCGGGTTGCAGACTTTTCCCGTGGCCTACCCCGTGGGCGCCCGTGATGACCTCCCGCCGGGCACGCTTCTGGGAACCCAATCCCAATGGGGTTGGCACTCCGTGCCGCCGGCACGGCCCTACGACCTGGTCGGCTCGATAGTCCTCTACGATTCCCCCCGCGGCCCAGTGCCCTACGTCGACATGGTGGGTGGCATCGTCAATGACCGCGAGACCGACACATCCCTGGCTGAAACGTGGCTCCGGGCGAACCAGCATCGGCTGGACCTGGGGCGCATCGGCTTCCGCTGGCTGGAGAATGGCACGGCGCGCTCCATCCGTGAGACTGAGATCACCGACACCGAACAAACACTCGATTTATGGTCCGGAGTAGTTACCAGCCGCTTCACCTTGGCCGGACACCCCGTCAAGGTCACGACGGCGTGCCACCCCGACAGTGATGAGCTCGGCTTCCGCGTGGAATCGACCGCGCTTGGTACTGGTCTAGTCGTGGGTGTCGGCTTCCCCTACGGCTCCGAGGCGTGGCATGACGCGGCTGACTGGAACAGTCCGGACGCCCACACCACCTCGGTCAACGGCCCAGTGATGTCCGAAGAACACGATGGCTGCGCAACATGGACGGTCCACCGTGAGTTGGACGAGGCCCGCTATCAGGTGGTCATCACCGGCCAAAACCTGACAGTGGAACAGACCGAACAGCACCAACTCCAACTAGCTCTTGGTAAGGCCGGCGCTCCCGAAACCAAAGACGTGCTGGACTTCTCCGTCGCCTTCCTTTCCGCAGGAGATGGCGACTGCATCCCTCGAGGCATCAACAGGCGAACTGCCATGACTCCTGCGGTGAGCTATGCGGCCGGTGACGGGACCGGCGTCGAGCCTTCACCGGCCCATAACGTGATCGCAGCTTCCCAGGCCTATTGGCTTGGGTTCTGGTCCTCGGGCGGGGCGATCGAACTTGATGCGACCGAGGATCCCAGGGCCAAGGAATTGGAGCGAAGGATTGTCCTTTCCCAGTATCTGACGGCGATCAATTGCTCGGGCTCGCTACCTCCGCAGGAAACCGGACTTGTGTGCAACTCCTGGCGTGGCCGCTTCCACTTGGAGATGCACTGGTGGCATGCCGCGCACTTTGCGCACTGGAACCGTGTGGAGCTCCTCCTGCCATCGCTACGGTGGTACTCCACAGTCCTGGAGATATCCCGTCAAACTGCAAACGCGCAGGGATTCGACGGCGTCCGCTGGCCCAAGCAGATCGGACCGGACGGCCGGGAAAGCCCAAGTCCCATCGGGACATTCCTGATCTGGCAGCAGCCACACCCCATTCACTTGGCCGAGCTTGTGTACCGGGCAAATCCCAGCCGTGAAGTGCTGGAAGAATTTTCGGAGATCGTTTTTGAGTCAGCGGCCTTCATGGCCGACTTTGCACATCCCACGTCGCGTGGATTCGAACTGGGGCGACCCTTGATTCCGGCACAGGAAAGCTACGGCTCTATCCGGGCCAAGGTCACGAATCCCACGTTTGAGTTGGCCTACTGGCAGTGGGGACTCCGGACCGCAGTTGCCTGGCGCGATCGGCTGGGTCTGGAACCTGTGCACGAGTGGTCGGACGTGGCAGATGGCATGGTGCCGCCACGCGTGATCGATGGCGTTTACGCTGCGATCGACGTGGAGCCCTTCACCATCCGCACGGACCACCCTTCAATGCTGTGCGCGCTTGGCGTCCTGCCTCCGACGGACTTGATTGATCCGGACATCATGCGCGCCACCCTGTCGGATGTCCTGGCGGACTGGGATTGGGGCAGCACCTGGGGTTGGGACTATCCAGTAATGGCAATGACGGCGGCGCGACTGGAAGATCCCGAAGCTGCCGTCGACGCCCTTCTCCTCGACGCCGGAAAAAACACCGTGCTGACCAACGGGCACAACCGTCAAACCGATTCCCTGCCGCTCTATTTGCCCGGGAATGGTGGGCTCCTGGCCGCCGTGGCGCTCATGGCAGCTGGCTGGGACAACGGACCGGACCGCCACGCACCAGGTTTCCCAGCTGACTGGACCGTTGCTTGGGAAGGTCTGGTCCGGGCACCCTAGCCGGACTGGAACCACCACAATCCCTCACAGTCACTTATGGCCCATGTTTCGTTCGAGAAGGTGCCATAAGTGACTGTGAGGATTGTCGTGGCCCTATTCGCGGCGGGGTCCTACGGCCGCTCCAACCAAGGCGCCCAGGCCGAGGCCAACGAGCATCCCCACAAATGGAGAGTTGAAGACGAGCTGTCCAACCACCAGCCCCGCTGCGGTTCCCAGGAGGCAAGCGATCCACAACTGGTTGTTCATAGCACCTCCTGGAAGAAAGTAGCCCTACGTCTGGGGCGTTGTGCGGCGTGAACCGAGGACCTTTTTGCGCGGGGTATCCCCCGCCTGCAGGTCAGCCTCGCGGATGGCGGCCCACGAAGCGGAAATGAGATACACCTGGCTTACCAGGTTGAACCAGATGAGAAGGCCGATGATGATGGCGAATGAGGCGAGGACGGGGTTCTGTCCTGCCCGGGCGAGAAGTTCGGTGCTGAACAGCTGAAGCACGGTGGTCCCGATACCGGCCAGTGCAACGCCTTCGATGAATGCCCGGCGCCCCAGCTTGAGTCCACCTGCAATGTGGAACAACACGGCCGCCGTCGCGCAGTTCAGCAGGAGGGGGACGACCACCTTGACGACGGCTGCCACGGGCGCTGCGACCGCTTCATCCAACCTTAGGAGGTCGAAGATCCAGTCGGCAGCTGTGCCAAAGATGAGGGACGCGCCGGCACTGACCACGAGGATCACGCCAAGGAGCAGGAGTGTACCGGCGTCGACCAGTTTCTGAAGGACGGGGCTGCGCTGGAGCGGATCAGCGCCCGTCACGCCCCGCAGGCCTTCCCTCACGCTGGCTATCCAGCCAAGGGACGTGAAGATGGTTACCGCTGCCGCGATGACCGCGGTCCATCCAAGACCTGAGGGATTGAGCAGCGTTTGCGGATCAACCAGTCCCTCACCGCCGTTGACCTGGAGGAGTCCCGGAGCTGCAGAGGCGACGCTGCGAATGACGGCGTCTTCGAGAACCGGGTTGCCGCCCAGGACGATTCCGGCGATGGCGAAACCCGTGGTCAGCAGACCTGTGACGGAGAAGAACATGTTGAAGCCAATGCCGGCACTCAGAAGCGGCCCATGCTGCAGGGTGTAGTTCTGGAAGGAGCGCATGGCCCGGTTGGTGTTCAGCCTTGCGAGCAGGAGGGCGAGAAGGGCGCCGGCCCTCTTCGGCAGGCCTTCTCCGGCCCGCTTGGCGTGGCTCCAGTCCTGCCGCTTGTGAAGAAGTTGAAGTTTTAGCTTTGCCAGCTCAGTTGGCAGCGGAGGACTTCCGGCCGGTGGATGTTGATTCCGCCTGCTGCGTTTTGTCAGTGTCGCCGCCAAAGTCGAGCTCTTCCCGTAGCTGCCAAATTCCGTTGGTGTCGTGCTCGTAAAGTCCCATGCTAACCACTGGGAAGGTTGCCCGGTAATCTCTCAGGACCGTTTGGGCCTCGTCCAGGTTTTCCTTGGCGACGTCATGGGCCACGGTGACATGCGGGTGGTACGGGAAGGGAAGCAAACGCTCAAGCGGACCCGTTTGGAGCTTTTCGTGCAGCTGCACGCACTCTTCAAAGCCTTCTTCGACGTTGACGAACACCACGGGCGAAACGGGCCGGAAGGAACCGGTACCGGAAATGGTGATGGTGAACGGTTCCTGTGAGCGGGCCACCTCGCGCACGTGGTCCCGGGTGGCTGCCCAGTCCTGTGTGGGCGTGGTGGTGATGAGTGTGATGTGGGCGGGGATGACTTCGGCCATGGGATCGCCAAAGGATGCTCGCCAGGCCTGCAGTTCCCGCGCGATCTCCGGCGGGAAACCGAGGATCACCCCAACGCACATGGTGTCACCGGCACCGCAATCGGTGCCGGTGACAGCAGGCTGGCGCGATTCGTCCGGACCGACGCCTTGATGGGTGTCGGTCTTGACGTTAAGCTGGCCAGCTGCGCACATGAACTTAGCGGACTCCTTGCTCGCTGCGGTATGCATCCCCTCGGTACGGCAGGAAGCCTACCTTGGAGTAGACATCGGCGAGCGTCGCCGAGGCGATCTCACGCGCTTTGTCTGCACCGTGAGCCAGGAGACGGTCCAGTTCTGCCGGGTCCGCGAGAAGTTCGTTGGCCCGCTCACGGATGGGGGCAAGGCGTCCGGAGACGAGCTCGGCGAGATCTACCTTGAGGTGGCCGTACATCTTGCCCTGGTAATCGGCCACGATCTTCTCTACCGGGGTGCCACTGATTGCCGAGTAGATGGTGAGCAAGTTGGAGACGCCCGGCTTGTTTTCGCGGTCGTAGCGGATCTCGGTCTCAGTGTCAGTGACAGCGGATTTGATGCGCTTGGCAACGGTCTTGGGGTCATCCAACAGGTTAATGAGGCCAGCGGGTGATTCGGCAGACTTGGACATCTTGGCCGTGGGGTTCTGGAGATCGTAAATCTTTGCCGACTCCTTCTGGATGAAGGGCTCGGGCACCTGGAACGTCTCGCCGAAACGGCTGTTGAAGCGGTTGGCGAGGTCCCTGCTGAGCTCCACGTGCTGGCGCTGGTCTTCGCCCACGGGTACACCGTGCGGCTGGTAGAGCAGGATGTCTGCAGCCTGCAGGATGGGATAAGTGAACAGGCCGACGCTGGCGTGGTCCGAGCCCTGCTTCTGTGCCTTGTCCTTGAACTGGGTCATGCGGCCGGCTTCACCCATGCCGGTGATGCAGTTCAGTACCCAGGCAAGCTGGGCGTGCTCGGGAACCTGCGATTGCACGAACAGTGTGCACTTCTCCACGTCCACGCCGCCAGCGATGTACTGGGCGGCGGTGACCCTGGTGCGGCGGGCGAGCTCGGCAGGATCCTGCGGAACGGTGATGGCGTGCAAATCCGGAATGAAGAAGACGGCATCGTACTCATCCTGCATGCGAACCCAGTTGACCAAGGCGCCAAGGTAGTTGCCGAGGTGCAGGGAGTCAGCCGAGGGCTGCATGCCTGAAAGGACGCGCTGCTTGGCGCCAACGGCAAGCTTGGTGGAGGTCACGGTACTCCCGCTGGGCAGTGTGGCGGCTGGGGTGCCGGTTTCAGTCGTGATGGAGCTAGTCATTGAGCAATACTTTCGTGAAGCTTAGAGCCGGTAGTCCACTACCAGCGGTGCGTGGTCAGAGAAGCGGGTGTCCCACGAAGGCGCCCGATCCACGACAGCCGAGAACGCGGCCGCTGCAAGTCCGGGAGTAGCCAGGTGGTAGTCGATGCGCCAGCCTGTGTCAGTATCAAAGGCCTTTCCGCGCTGGGACCACCAGGTGTAGGGGCCGGCGACATTTCCTGCCAGGCCCCTGTGGACATCCCTCCATCCGATTTCTTCACCCATGAAGCGGTCAAAATAAGCGCGCTCCTCTGGCAGGAAACCGGCACGCTTGACGTTGCCCTTCCAGTTCTTGATGTCCAGTTCGGTGTGCCCGACGTTGAGATCGCCAACTACCAGCGCGTGATCGCTGTGCTTGGCGAGCTCGGGGAGACGGGTGGTCATGGCGTCCAGGAAGCGGTACTTGTCATCCTGCTTGGGCGTGCCTGCCTCACCGGAGTGAACGTAAGCGCTGACCACGGACAACGTGGAGGATTCGCCGTGGGTGTTCCTGACGGAGAAATCCGCTTCAACCCAGCGGCCGGCGGTGGCGAAGTAGTCATCGCCAATCCCGATCCGGGTGGCGGTGGGTTCCTCGCGGGAAGCAATGGCAACCCCTGCGCGGCCCTTTGCCTCAGCCTCAGCGTGGAGGATGTACCAGCCTTCGCCGAGCAGCGTGTTGACGATGGCATCAGGAGCACGGACTTCCTGCAGGCAGAGGATGTCAACCTCGCGTGGCTCCAGCCATTCCGCCATGCCGTTCTTGTAGGCAGCCCGAAGGCCATTGACGTTGACCGATGCGATGCGAAGGAAGTCCTTCTTCAATGCCGTACTCACCCGGTCTACTCTAGTCGATGATGGTGCCGGCCACGGGCTCGTCCGAGCCACCTGAGGACTTGATCATGTCCCGGGCATTGGTGGCCGTGATGGCAATGGTTTCCAGCGCGCGGTTGATGGTGTCCTGGTTTGCCGCTGCGCCCTTGGCACGTTCTTCGTCCACGACGCGAACCTGCACCTGGACAATCTTGAAGGAGTGGTCCAGCTTGAGGTCCCGGACTTCGTCGGCCTGGCTGCGTTCGGCGACCACGCGGGTACCGCCGCTGTCAGCCGAGGACGACGACGGCGCGCGGCCGGTTGCCGAGTTGAAAGCGGCTTGCGCTTCGCTCAATTTTGCTCCGGCTCGCCGCGCGGCCCTTCGAATGCTGAACACCACGAAGGTGGCGAGCGCGAGCCAGCCGAAGGCGACCACCGCAACTACCCAACCCACAAAATCGTTCTGATTGGCCGCGAAAATGACGGCTACCACGAAAGCGATGATGACTACGGTCATCCCCAGGCCGCCGATGCGGAAGCCCTTGAAAAGGCCTTTACCGGACGAGGACGTGGACGGGTGCGGGTCGCCGAGAGATTGCATGAGTCAATTGTCGCAAACCCCCGAAGGTGCCTGCGCCGCTTCCACGGATGGCGAACACAAACTCCATCACTTCAGGAACAGCTGGCGCAGCCGTGCGGTGGTGAGCATGATCCCCAGCGCGATCATCACCAGGTAGTAGCCCACGTGGATGGCCGTTGCCGGGCTGAACGAGCCCACGCTGATCTGCCGCAGCAGCTCAACCCCGTGCCACAGGGGCATGGCTTGGATGAACCACTGGATGACCTGCGGGTAGACGCTGAGCGGATAGAACGTGGCGCTGAAGAGGAACATGGGCAACAGGAATAAGTTGATCCAGTCCATCTGCTGGAACGTCTTCATGAAGCTGGTGATGCCCATGCCGAAGCTCGCGAAGCCGAAGGCAATCAACACTGATGCAGGGATCACCAGGATGGCCCACCAGGTAGTGATCAGGCCCATGACCCCCATCACCGCGGTGAATCCCGTGGCGTAGAGAAGACCCCGCAACAGTGCGAGGAAGATCTCGCCCATCGCAACGTCCAACGGCCCGAGGGATGTGTAGAGCATCCCCTGGTACAGCTTTGCGAAGTTCATTTTGAAGAAGACGTTCCAAGTGGAATCGTAGATGGCACCGTTCATGGCTGAGACTGCCAGGAGTGCGGGCGCTATGTAGGCCGCGTAGCTGATGTCTTCGCCGCCGGGTCCTTGGACTGTGCCCACGATCGAGCCCATGCCAACACCCATGGCCAACAGGAAGAGAACAGGTTCGAAGAACCCGGACAGCAACACCAGCCAGGTACTGGACTTGGCGGCCATGAGGCCACGAGCTACCACGGCCTTGGCATTTCGTGAGTAGAGGGGACCGAACTTGCGTTCCCGGGCGATATCGGTGGCGCTGTGGCCGCCAGTCAGGATGCTCATGAGCCCATCCTCTTCACGAACTGGCGCCGGACCAGCAGCCAGCCAACCGTGGCCGTTCCCAGGAGGAACACCACATGCGTAATGGTCAGCAAGGGGTTCTCGTCCATGCCATAAGTGAAGACCCGCCCCAGCTCAGTTCCGTGCCACACAGGCGATATCCAGCCGATCCAACGGACAGCCAACGGCAGGGTGTCCAGGGGAAAGAACGTCCCGGAGAAGAGAAACAGTGGCATGACGATGAACCTCTGCACCAAAGCGAACTGTCCTTTGTCCTGTGTGATGCTGGCTGCATAGGCCATGAGTGGCAGGCCGAAGGACAATGCCGCCGTGGTGGCAACCAGTGCTGACACCCAGCCCCACGGACTGGGCGAAGCCCCGAACATGGCCACAACTGCGAAGTAAATAACCGATTGCAGCAGGAACCTGAGCGTGCTGGCCATGATGTGGCCGCTCGCTATTTGCTGCGGTACCAGCGGCGAAGCGTGCGGGCCGTAGAACACCCGCCGCCATTTGAAGCCGTCCGTAATGGGGTAAGAGAATTCTCCGGAAGCCGTCATGACCGCCGCGGACACCAGCAGCGCAGGTGCAACAAATTCCAGGTAGCTGACGCCGCCGAAAACGGATTCGCTGTTCGCGTCCACCAGGCTCGCCAGCCCGACTCCCATGGCGAACAAGTACGCCACAGGCTGCCCCACGCTGTAGAGAACCACGGACCAGCCGTAATTGCGCATGACCCGGAGCACTTGTTCCGCGTAGAAAAAGGACCCCCAACGCCGCGCCCTGGCCGCCGAGACGGCAGGCGAGTGGGCCCGCAACGGCTGCTCCGCCGTCGTGATTGGCTTCTCAGCTCCGCTAGTCAACGAGGCTCCTCCCGGTGAGCCGCAGGAACACGTCCTCCAGCGAGGAACGGCGCACCAGTGACGTCATGGGGCGCAGCCCGCGCGCGGAGACCTGTTCCAGCGCGGCCTCGCCATCATGCGCGTAGATCAGCACGCGGTCAGGAAGCGTCTCGAGCCGCTCGCCGATGCCCTGAAGTTCGACGCCGATACGCGAGTTCCGCTCGGATCCGAACCTGAGTTCAAGTACTTCGCGGGAGGAGTGCTCGCGGATCAAGCTGGCCGGCGACCCCTCGGCCATGATCTTGCCCTTGTCCACC
Organism: Paenarthrobacter sp. 10L412; assembly: GCF_056395565.1. NCBI lineage: Bacteria > Bacillati > Actinomycetota > Actinomycetes > Micrococcales > Micrococcaceae > Paenarthrobacter > Paenarthrobacter sp. 10L412. The sequence goes on from NZ_JBFTJT010000008.1 coordinate 112,624, forward strand.
ACGATCAGGCGGTCGCAGAGCTGCTCTGCCTCATCCATGTAGTGGGTGGTCAGGATCAGTGTGACGCCGTTTTCCTTGAGCCGGAACAGGCGGTCCCAGAGGATGTGCCGGGCTTGTGGGTCAAGGCCCGTTGTGGGCTCATCGAGCAGCAGGATGCGGGGTTCGTTGATGAGCGACCGGGCGATGGTAAGCCGCCGTTTCATGCCGCCGGACAGCGCATCCACTTTGGAGTTGGCCTTGTCTGTGAGCTGCGCGAATTCCAGGAGTTCGTCCGCTTTGGGCCGCAGGTAGCTCAGCGGCAGGCCGAAGTAGCGGCCGTAAACGATCAGGTTCTCGCGGACCTTCAATTCTTGGTCAAGGTTGTCCTGCTGCGGAACGACCCCCAGGTGTGCCCTGACCTCGGGCCCGTGGGATTCCGGGTCCAGGCCCATGATGTTCAGCGTTCCTGAAGTGCGCTGTGAGACGCCGCCGATCATTTTCATGGTGGTGGATTTACCCGCGCCGTTTGGGCCGAGCAGCCCGAAGGACTCCCCCGCCGGAACATCGAAGGAGATGTTGTCCACGGCTGTGAGCTCGCCATAGGTTTTGGTGAGATTCCGCGCGCTGATGACGGTGGGTGGGTTCATGTCGAAGCTGGTTTGCCACGATTCGGAGTGTGTTGCAGAGCCGGTTGCTTCATTGTGCACCCTCAGCAGACTAGTAGCGCCAACGAATATGTGAAAGGGCCCTTGCAGATATTTTTGCAAGAGCCCTCTCATTTTTTACTTTCATCCAAGTCAGGACGGTGGCTGCGAGCGCAGGACCTCCAGCCGCTGCCGGAACTCCGTCTCATCAATTTCGCCCCGCGCATAGCGTTCGCGCAGCACGCCCTCGGCACCCTGGGTTGCCGCCCAGTGATGGTTGCGGCGCCAAGCACGCCGGCCCACGAAAATGAACAGGAAGATCACGAGGATCCAGAACAGCGGGAACAGGAGGAAGAACGGCCAGAAGGTGCCGTCACCCCAGGGACCGTGCGCGACGACGGTGGCCGGCAGCTGTGCCAGCGCTCCCCCGAGCGTTGTGGTCTCCCCGACGATTGAAGTCAATGCGGTGAACATGTCAGTGATCCAAACTCTCTCCGCCGATTCCCGGCGCGAACCGTCTTTCGGCTCTGATTTGAGTCTGCCCGGGGACGGGCGGCGGGACGTCCGCCGTCGGGAGTCACCTGCAGGTGCTGCCCTACTCCCTTGGGAGTCGGAAGCAGCCCGTCAACTGCTCCAACCTGGCCGCACCAGTCCTGATTCATACGCGAGCACCACCAGCTGGGAGCGGTCGCGGACCATCAGCTTGGTCATGATGCGCGATACGTGGGTCTTCGCGGTCAGCGGGGTGATGAACAGGCGTTCGGCGATCTCGGCATTGTTCAGGCCCTCCCCCACCAAGGCCAGGACTTCGCGTTCGCGTTCGGTCACCTGCTCGAGGGGAATCACTTTTCCAACTGCCCGGCTCTGGGACGCCAGCTGTGCCATGATCCGTCGGGTCACCGAGGGCGAGAGCAGCGCGTCGCCGTCGTGGACCACCCGGACGGCGCGGATGAGCTCCGCAGGTTCGGTGTCCTTCACCAGGAAACCAGCTGCGCCCGCACGGACGGCCTCGGCAATGTACTCGTCGAGCTCGAAGGTGGTCAGGATGATGATGCGCGTGCCGGACAGGGATGGGTCTGCAAGAATTCTGCGGGTGGCGGTGAGGCCGTCATCGTCCGGCATCCGGATGTCCATGAGGATGACGTCCGGTTTGTCGCGCGCCGCCAGCCTCACAGCCTCCCTGCCAGTGCCGGCTTCAGCCACCACTTCCATGTCCGGTTCAGCATCCAGAAGCGCGCGGAAGCCTGCCCGGATGAGGGTCTGGTCATCAGCGAGGAGGATGCGGATCATGGGTGGTTTCCTTCTTGTTGTGCAGGCAAAGTTGCTTCCACGCGGAGCCCGGCCTGGAGTTCGTGCAGCGTGAGCGTCCCGCCCAAGGCGGCCGCCCTCTCACGCATCCCCGTGAGGCCGTTGCCGGGTAGCGCCCCGCCCATGCCCGCGCCGTCGTCATCTATCCGGACAGTCAGCGCATCTTCGGTCTGGGCAAGATGCACGACGGCGGTTTGGGCACCTGAGTGCCTGCCGACGTTGGTCAGCGCTTCCTGGATGATCCGGTACGCCGCTTCCTGCTGCGCCGGGCCGACGAGCTCATGGTTCGAGTGGTCCTCAAAGCGCACCTGCAAGCCCCCCAGCTCCGCGTTCTTCACAAGTTCGGGGATCCTGGCGAGCGTAGGCCGGGCCGCCGGGGCTAGCGGGACGTCCTCCCGCAATACGCCCAGGAGTTGCCGGACTTCCGTGAGCGATTCCTTGCTGGCTGCCTTGATGGCTTCCAGTGCGGGCCGGAGCTTCTGGGGATCATCCGAGCCCACGTGCAACGCCACCGATGCCTGCACGTTGATCATGGATAAGGAATGGGCCACGACATCGTGGATATCGCGGGCAAGCGTAAGCCGGTACTCATCGCGTTCGGCCTTCCGGGCGGCCTCCCGGCGACGTCTGTATTCCGCGAACCGCTCGCTCCGGCGTCGAAATCCCTGTCCAATCAGCACCAAAATGGCGGCCCATCCCACTCCGGCGGAAGCGCGGAGGAGCCAGTTGGGATCGCCGCTGAGTGCGGCCGCGAACACTACTGCGGCGGCGGCGATACCTGCCCCGGCCCACGCCTGCCACCGCAAACCCGCGGACGATGTCAGCACGATGGCCACCGCCAGTGAGAGCGCAATGGGACCCCAGGCGTAGCCAAGGCCAACATAGGCGCCTGTGGCCACGAGCGCGACGGGAAGCATGACCGCAGGCGCCCGCCTCCGGAAGGCCAGTCCCGCAGGCCCCGCCAGCAGCAACAGAATCGCAAGCGCGTCCAAGGGCCGTGGGGCGTCCTGGTGGCCCGCAGAAAAAAGCGTCCCCGCCACCTGGATGAGGGCCACTGTGATGACGATGAAGCTCGTGGGTGGGCCGGCGAAACGGCGTGGACCAGCAAACCGGCCTGGGCCTGGAAATCCCCGCGGTCCAGGAGAGCTCTCGGGTCCAGGGAAACGGGGTTGCATACACCGAGCCTAGCTTTGGTCCGGGTGTTCGTCGTCGGGTTAACGGAGCAGGGCGCCTACTCCCGGAGGAGTAGGCACCCTGGCTCTGTTTACAGTTTCAAGCAGGTTCCAGTTTCCAGCAGGCGTCAGGCGATGCCCGCTGCGCGCTCGGCGCTCTCCACAACGTTGGCGAGCAGCATGGCGCGGGTCATCGGACCCACGCCGCCCGGGTTCGGGGACAGCCAGGCGGCGACGTCGGCAGCTGCCGGGTCCACGTCTCCGGTGACCACAGCCTTGCCGTTAGCGTCCTCCACGCGGCTGACGCCGACGTCGAGCACTATTGCGCCCGGCTTGAGGTCTTCGGCCTTGATCATGTGCGGCACGCCTGCAGCGGCAATCACGACGTCGGCCTGCTTGAGTTCCGCGGGCAGGTCAACGGTTCCCGTGTGGGCCAGGATGACTGTGGCGTTGACTTCCCTGCGGGTGAGAAGGAGGCCGATGGGTCGGCCGATGGTGACGCCGCGGCCCACTACCAGGACGCGCTTGCCGTTGAGCTGGATGCCGTGCCGGCGCATCAGTTCCACGCAGCCCTTGGGCGTGCAGGGAAGCGGTGACTTCATTTCGCCGCTGACGTTGGCCACCAGGCGGCCGAGGTTCATGGGGTGCAGGCCATCGGCGTCCTTGTTCGGATCCATGGCTTCGAGGATGACGTCCTGGTCAATGTGCTTGGGCAGCGGCAACTGAACGATGTAGCCCGTGCATTCCGGGTTCTCGTTGAGCTCGCGGACAACCTTCAGGAGGTCTTCCTGGGTAATGTCCTCGGGCAGGTCCCGGCGGATGGACTGGATGCCCACCTCGGCGCAGTCCTTGTGCTTGCCGCCGACGTACCAGGTGCTGCCGGGGTCCGAACCCACCAGGATGGTGCCCAGGCCGGGGACGATGCCCTTTGCTGCGAGGACGGAAACGCGTTCGGTCAGTTCTGCCTTGATGGCTGCGGCGGTGGCCTTGCCGTCAAGGATCTGTGCGGTGGACTGTGTCATTCCATCTGCTCTTTCTGGTGGGTGACCTATTCAAAAACCTACTGTGAGGTTCATGCAGCGGGACCCGCCGCCTGTGATGTGGCGGCGGATCCCGTTGGCTCCGGGCCAGTGCCCGGCGATGCATTATTCGTGGGTTACCACTGCTCGTGCTGCGGGTACAGCGGGAAGTCGGCAGCGAGCTTGTCTACGCGGGCCTGGAGGGCCTCCACGTCCGTAGCGGAGCCAGCCTTCAGCGCGGTGGCGATGATCTCTGCAACCTCGGTGAACTCGGTGGCACCGAATCCGCGGGTAGCCAGTGCAGGCGTACCAATGCGGAGGCCGGAGGTGACCATCGGCGGGCGGGGGTCGAACGGAACGGCGTTCCGGTTCACGGTGATGCCCACGGAGTGCAGGAGGTCTTCAGCCTGCTGGCCGTCCAGCTGCGAGTTACGCAGGTCCACCAGGACCAAGTGGACATCGGTGCCGCCGGTGAGAACCGAGACGCCGGCTTCGGCGACGTCGGACTGGTTCAGGCGGTCAGCGATGATCTTGGCACCCTCGAGGACACGCTCCTGGCGTTCCTTGAACTCTTCGCTGCCCGCGATCTTGAAGGCAACAGCCTTGGCGGCGATGACGTGCATGAGCGGACCACCCTGCTGGCCCGGGAAGACGTTGGAGTTCAGCTTCTTGGCCCACTCCTGCTTCGCCAGGATGACACCGGAACGCGGACCCGCGAGGGTCTTGTGCACGGTGGAGGTGACGACGTCGGAGTGCGGGACCGGGCTCGGGTGCAGGCCTGCTGCAACCAGTCCGGCGAAGTGTGCCATGTCCGTCCACAGGAGCGCGCCCACCTCGTCAGCGATGGACCGGAAGGCAGCGAAGTCAAGGTGGCGCGGGTAAGCGGACCAGCCGGCGATGATGACCTGCGGCTTCTCGGCGATGGCCTGCTCACGCAGCTTGTCCATGTCCACGCGGAAGGTGTCTTCTTCGACCTGGTAGGCAGCTACGTTGTAGAGCTTGCCGGAGAAGTTCAGCTTCATGCCGTGGGTCAGGTGCCCACCGTGTGCCAGGGAGAGGCCGAGGATCTTGTCGCCCGGGGTGATCATGGCGGACAGTGCTGCGGCGTTCGCCTGGGCACCGGAGTGCGGCTGGACGTTGGCGTATTCCGCACCGAAGAGTTCCTTGACGCGGTCGATCGCCAACTGCTCGGCGACGTCGACGTATTCACAGCCGCCGTAGTAGCGGCGGCCCGGGTATCCCTCGGCGTACTTGTTGGTCAGGACGGAGCCCTGTGCTTCCATGACGGCGCGCGGGGCGAAGTTTTCGGAGGCGATCATTTCCAGGGTGCCGCGCTGGCGGCCGAGTTCCTGGTCGAGGACTGCTGCGATCTCGGGATCGAGCTCAGCGAGCGACTGGTTGCTGACAGACGCGGAAGTGGTGGTGGTAGGCACGGAGATCTCCTGGCTAGGCAACGGGTGGTGCTACAGGTCAGGCTACCGGCAGCAGCATTCCCGCGTCCCCTTGATTACGGAGGGATCGGTCACGTGCGTGCAGCGGTAAGACATGACCCTCGGCCCAGGCGTACGATCCGTGGTCTTCGTGATTGCCGCTCCCTGGTGGTAGTCCACCCAACGCCAGTTGCGACCCGTTAACAGTACAACAAGGCAGCACAGGTAGGCTTATCCGCGTGACTGACTCCACCGCTTTCGTTGTAACACTCTCCTGCCCGGACCGCCCCGGCATCGTCCACGCGGTAGCCGGCGCCCTCCTTGAGGCCGGCTGCAATATCGCCGACTCCCAGCAGTACGGAAGCCCCAGCACCGGCAACTTCTTCATGCGCGTGGAGGCAACCACAGCATCCTCGCAGGACGAGCTGACCGCCGCACTGCGTCCGGTTGCAGAGACCTTTGGCATGACGTGGCAGATCAACCCTGTTGGCGAAAAGGTCCGCACCATCATCCTGTGCTCCAAGGACGCGCACTGCCTCAACGACCTCCTGTTCCAGCAGCGCACGGGAACATTGCCTATCGAGGTTCCGGCGATTGTTTCCAACCACCGCGACCTTGAAGAGTTGGCCCAGTTCTACGGGATCCCGTTCCACCACATTCCCGTGACACCGGAAACCAAGCCGCAGGCCGAGGCCGAACTCCTGAAGCTGATTGCCGAGCACGACGTCGAGCTCACCGTCCTGGCGCGTTACATGCAGGTCCTGTCCAACGAGCTCTGCACTGAGTTGAACGGCAAGGCAATCAACATCCACCACTCGTTCCTGCCTTCCTTCAAGGGTGCCAAGCCTTACCACCAGGCCCACGCCCGCGGTGTGAAGATCATCGGAGCCACGGCCCACTACGTGACCGCTGACCTCGACGAAGGCCCAATCATCGAACAGGAAGTCATCCGTGTGGATCACGCCCGCACAGCCGCCCAGTTCGTCCAGATGGGCCGCGACGTGGAGGGGCGCACCCTGGCCCAGGCAGTCCAGTGGCATGCTGAACACCGCGTGCTTTTGGACGGCACCCGCACCGTGGTGTTCAACTAGCGCCACTCCTAAGCTGGGGGTATGCAGGGCATCCCCGAAGCTGACCACGAAGCTGACCTCGCAGTTTTCTACGACCGCCAAGCACCCGTCCGGAACACGCGCGCCCTCACCCCTCACCGGGTCGAGTGCCGGGAATGGTTCATCCGGCTTCTGAAGGATGAGCACCGGCACTCCGTCTTCGAGCTGGGCTGCGGGACCGGGGTTGAGGGGTTGGAGTTCGTCCGTGCAGGCCTGCACTACACCGGCGTGGACCTGTCGTCGGAGAGCGTTCATGTGGCCCGCTCCCACGGGCTCGAAGCGACGGTCGCCAGTGGCCGGCAATTGCCGTTCCCCGATTCGGTCTTCTCGGCAGCTTGGACCATGAGCACGCTTCTGCACGTGCCCAACAGCAGGATTCACGACGTCGTCAGCGAACTTGTGCGGGTCAGCGCGGCTGGTGCGCCAATCGCCGTCGGGCTTTGGTCAGGTGAGGATGAAGAGGTCCTCAACCCGGAGGACCTCGAAGAACCCCGACGTTTCTTCAGTCGTCGCAGCGACGACACAGTCCGGCGGATCTTCGGAGAGCACGGCTCGATTGAGCATTTCCGGACCTGGCCGGAAGGCATCGGCGTGGAGTCCGGGCCGGGAGCGGGCAGCTGGACGCAGCACTACCAGTTCCTGGTCCTGCGCACCCAGGCACCCAACTAGGTCGCAGCTGAGCGCGTTTTGAGCTCTCTAAACGCGCACAGCTGCGACCTAGTTGGGAACTAAGCTGGCTCCATGGCTCCCTCTTACACTTTCGCCGGGGACACCCCGGCCATCCATGAATCTGCGTTCGTTGCACCCACCGCTTCCATCATCGGCAAAGCGACTTTGGCCGAGGACTCCAGCGCCTTTTACGGGGTTTCGGTCCGTGCCGATACGGCTGCCATCAGCGTCGGTGCCGGCTCCAACCTCCAGGACAACGTGGTCCTGCACGCCGACCCCGGATTCCCCTGCACCGTTGGCGAGCGCGTCTCCATTGGGCACAGCGCAGTGGTCCACGGCTGCACTGTGGAGGACGACTGCCTCATCGGTATGAGCGCCACCATCCTCAATGGTGCAGTCATTGGGGCGGGCTCGCTCATTGCAGCCGGCGCCGTGGTCCTTGAAGGCACGGTCATTCCGCCCCGCTCGCTCGTAGCGGGCGTGCCTGCCAAGGTGCGCCGCGAATTGACCGGCGAGGAGTTCGAGGGCGTCAAGCACAACGCCGCCCACTACAAGGACCTCGCCGCGGCACACAGGGAAATGCACGCGTCTTAAACAATGCGGGGCCTGCTCTGCATCCCCACCGCCTCCCTGACTTCGCAAGCTCAGCCAGGGAACCCGGGCGGTGTGGGCCCTGCGATTGGTTTAGGACGCAGAGCAGGCCCCGCAACAGCAGTTAGTCCACGGAAATCTAGTCCAGTGAAATTGGCCCGAACTCGTCCAGCAGGTCGCCCGGACCCGGGTTTCCTGCGACGGACGATCCGCCCAAGTGGTTCACCACTCCCCACACCGCGTTCAGGCCTGTGGTCACGGCGCCCTCGGCCCAGCCTGCGGTGAAGGACACGTCGTCACCGGCGAGGAAGATGCCGCGCTGGCTTTCCGGCAGCTGATCCTGCTTGAAGTGGGTGAAGAGCCGCTGCTGGTACCGGTAATGGCCCGGCAGGTTGGCTTTGAAGGCGCCCATGAAGTTGGGGTCCGCTTCCCAGGACACCGTGATCGGCTGCCCGACGATGTGGCTGGCAATGTCCACGCCCGGGTAGATCTGCTCCAGCGAGTGCAGCATCAGCTTGACGCGTTCTTCGGCAGTGAGGGCAAGCCACTTCAGGGCGTCGTCGTTCCATGTGTAGGACAAGAGGATGACAGCGGGCTTGTCAGGGCCGTCGTCGAGCAAGTATGTGGCCCGGTTGAGGCGGTCGGTGAGGGTCATGGACAGGACTTCGCGTCCGGTATCCGGATCGATGTCCTTCCAGAAAGGCCGGTCCACCATCACGAACGTCTTGGACGACTGCATGTAGTGCGAGCGCTCGATCGCCGTCCACAGCTCCGCCGGGAACAGTGCCTCTTCGGTGTGGATGCGCGTGGAGAGCAACCACGACTGGCAGGTGGTCACCACCGCTGGGTACGTGGCTTCGCGTCCCCAGTTTTCGCGGACTACCAGGTCCCCGTTGTCCGCGCGGCGGATGTTGTCCACGGCTCCGCGCGGCGAGCCGGAGTGCAGCGACGACAGCGACGTGCCCTGCGGCCAGTGTTTAAGGTCCGACGGCGCGTGGTTCCACAGCGCCTCGGGGAGCCTTTGCGCTCCTCCCGAAATGAGCCGGTGCTGGTCGTCTGCATCGGTGTAGACCACCCGGAGGATCTCCAGGATGGAGTTGGGGAAATCGGTGTCCCAGCCTCCGGTGCCGAAGCCCACTTGGCCGAACGCTTCGCGGTGGGCGAAACCGGCTTCTTTGAAGGACTTGCTGGCTGCTATGAATCCGTAGAACGTCTGCTCGTCCATTTCGGGCAGGAGCGCGTTCCAGAGTTCCTTGATCCGCTTGGTATCGCGGGCCTTGATGGCTTCCTGCATTTGCGCGAACGCAGCGCCATCGTTGACGGCGGCCTTCCAGGCATCGGCCACTTCACGGAAAAATTCCGGTAGCTCATCTGCTGTGGTGGCGTAGTGCTTCTTGCCCGCAAGTTCGATCACAGTGCTGGACGTCGCCGGGGCCATCGGGTTGGGGAAGGCCTGCGTTTCCAAGCCAAGAAGGTCCACGTAGTGGTAGAAGGCCTTGCCGGAGACCGGGAAGCGCATGCCACCAAGATCGGCTACGACGCCGGGCGCCGAGGGGAAGCTCGCCGTGCGAAGACGGCCGCCGATCTGGTCGGCCTCGTACATCACGGGCTTGAGGCCGAGCTTCATGAGCTCATAGGCCGTGACCAGCCCCGACAGCCCGGCGCCGATGACTGCCACTTCCGTGCCGTAGCTCTCTTCCGGAATGCTGCCGAGTCCGTCCGGGTGTGCCAGGTAATGGTCATAGCTGAAGGGGAAGTCCGGGTTCAGCATGGTGATGGGGGCTTCGCCTGCCTCCGCCGCGGAAGCGGCAACGTCGGCTGTGGGAAGTTCGGTAGCGATGGTCATCAGTTTGCGGCTTTCACAGGTTCCGGGCTCACGGCCCTGGTGGTCAGTTCACGGTAGTCCTGATCGCTGAGCGCGGCTACCTTGGAATTCCGGCGTCCATAGCCGAAGTAGATGGCGATGCCCACCAGCATCCAAACACCGAACGTGATCCAGGTGTCGGCGCCGAGGTTGAGCATCAGGAAGGCACACATCAGCGTGCCCAGGATCGGGGTGATCGGGTACAGCGGAACCCGGAAACTGCGGTCAAGGTCCGGGCGGTTGCGCCGGAGATAGATCACTGCAACATTGACCAGTGCGAAGGCGAAGAGCGTACCGATGCTCGTTGCGTCGGCCAAGGCACCCAGCGGGACCAAGCCAGCGGTGAGGGCGACGGCGGTTCCGACTATCAGGGTCCCGGCGACTGGCGTTCCGGTGCGGCGGGAGACGCGGCCGAAGACTTTGGGCACCATGCCATCGCGGGACATCGAGAGCAGGATGCGGGTCTGGCCGTAAAGGACAGTCAGCACGATGCTGGCAATGGCAAGCACTGCACCGGCAGAGAAGACGAGTGCGATCCACGGCTGCCCGGTGATCTCGTGCAGGATCTGGACCAGGGCAGCTTCCGTGCCGTCGAACCAGCCCCACGGACGGGCACCGATCGCGGCAACGGAAACGAGGACGTAGATGCTGGTGACAATCACCATGGAGAGCATAATGGCGCGTGGCAGGTCCCGCTTGGGGTTCCTGGCTTCCTCGCCGGCGGTGGAGGCGGCATCGAATCCGATGTAGGAGAAGAAAACGCTTGACGCTGCGGCGGAGACACCGGCTGCACCCATCGGCATGAGGGGCTCGAAGTTGCCGGCGTTGAAAGCGGTGAAAGCTACCGCGCAGAAGAAGATCAGGATGCCCACTTTGATGATGACGATCGCGGTGTTGATCCATGCACTTTCACGGGCGCCCCGAACCAGCAGGATCATGGCAAGGACCACGATCACCATGGCGGGAACATTTACCACCCCACCATCGCCCGGGGGCTGGCTCATGGCGTCGGGCAGGACCTGTCCAAACGCAGCCAGGGTCTCGTTGACGTACTGGCCCGCGCCCACTGCAACAGCGGCCACGGACACCGCATATTCCAGCACCAGGCACCAACCGCAGATCCACGCCATGCCCTCACCCATGGTGGCGTAGGAGTAGGAGTAGCTGGAACCTGCCACCGGGACGAGCCCGGCCATTTCCGCGTAGGACACTGCCGAGAAGAGGGCAGCCAAACCAGCGATCACGAAGGAGATCCAGATCGCCGGCCCGGCCAGCGGTACGGACTCGCCAAGGATCACCAGGATGCCGGTGCCCAGCGTTGCACCGACGCTGATCATGGTCAACTGGAGGACCCCGAAGCTGCGTACCAGCGGCGTGCCGCCTTCGCCCGTTCCGGCCTCATCGGCCATCTGCCCGATCGGCTTGCGGCGCAGGAGTTGGGCACCGAGGCTTGGCCTGGCCATGTTCGCCGCCGTTGAGTTTTGAGTGTTCACAGGCACAGTCACCCTTGACGTCCCTTCAAAGTAGTTTCGATTTCCCCTCCACAAGACTGGCATGTGAGCCACCTCTCACAATGGTGCAAAATGACCTATAGTGTTCAACCATGAGACGTATTGCACAGTACCAAGAGGGCGGCCCGCTGGCCCTCTCCGGTCAGGTCAGAGTGGACCTGTCCGCCATTTCAGACAACATCAAAGCCCTGAAGGACCTGACCAAGGCGCCCTTCTTCATGGCCGTCGTGAAGGGCAACGCCTACGGTCACGGGCTGGTGGAAGTAGCCCGCACGGCCGTCGCTTCCGGCGCTGACTGGCTCGGAACAGCGCAGCTCACCGAGGCCATCGCCCTGCGCAAAGCCGGCATCACTGAACCGATCCTTTCCTGGCTATATCTGGCATCCCAGACGAGCGACACCATTCTGGAAGCACTCGAAAACAACATCGATGTGTCCCTCGGAAGCGTCCACCAACTTCAGGTGCTGGCTGGCATCGCCGAACGCCTTGGCCGTCCCGCCGTCGTACATCTTGAACTGGACAGCGGGCTAAGCCGCGGCGGGGCGCGAAAGGAGGATTGGGCCGAACTTGTATCTCATGCCCGGCAAGCGGAAGTGGACGGCACGGTGCTGGTCCGCGGCATTTGGACCCATTTGGCGTGGGCCGATGTGCCGGCCCATCCTGGAAACGCCAGCGCTGTTGCGGAGTTCGAAGACGCCGTCCGCGAGGCCCGCGAAGCCGGACTCAAGCCTGAACTGAGGCACGTTTCCAGTTCAGCAAACATCCTGGACCGCCCGGAATTCCACTTCGACATGGTCCGGGCTGGACTGGCAATTTACGGCCTCGCTCCCGCAGACCACCTCAACCCGACCGACTTCGGATTGCGGCCGGCCCTCAGCGTCACCGCCCCCTTGGTGATGGTCAAGAAGGTTCCTGCGGGCACTGGCGTCAGCTATGAGCACCAGGCCATCACCTATGAACCCCGCTACCTGGGCCTCATTCCCCTCGGCTATGCGGACGGCATCCCGAAAGGCATCAGCGGCCGCTCGGTGGTGAACATCGCGGGCCGCAGCGTCCCGGTCATCGGCAAGGTCTGCATGGACCAATTCATGGTGGACCTCGGACCCGACGCAACGGGGATCGACGTCGGCGATACTGCGGTGTTGTTCGGCGACCCCGCCACCGGTGCGGCGAGCGCCGACGATTGGGGCGCTGCGATCGGCAGCCACGGGGATGAAATCATCAACAGGATCGCCCCGCGCTTGCCGCGTATATACGCCTCCGCTACACATGAAGATGCCGCCTACGAGTGCCCCGACTACCAGGAGCCGGCAACCGCCGGGCAGGACAATGTTGCCTGAGCCCGCCACCGCCCGCCTGAGTTTCGTCACGCTGGAACAGTTCCTGGAGCAGTTGCCGCCCGAGTTGAAAATGCTTCACGACGGCGGCAGCGGCGCCTCGCTGCTGCGCTGGGTGGAACCGAGCGAGCTCGAAGACCCCACGCCATATCTGCCGGAGGGCGAGTTCTTGCTGACCGCCGGGCTGCCTTTCCTTGGGGAGGGCGGCTCGGCGGCCAGCGTGGACGCCTATGTCCGGCGTCTGGTGGGTGCGAAAGTGGCGGCGCTCGGTTTTGGGATCAGGCCCTATTTCGACGCCGTCCCCGACGTCCTCCTCGATGCCTGCCGCAGGCACAACCTCACCCTGTTCGAGGTCCCGGAGTCCGTGCCGTTCGCCGCAATTGGCTTGGAGTTCTCCCAGCTCCTGGAATCGGACAACGCCCGCGTGTTCCGGCAATTGGCCGAAACCAACCGCCAGCTCATGCGGGCAGTCCTCTCCCCCAGGCCGGAGCACGAATTGCTGGCGGCCCTTGTCCAGCGTGTGCCGGTGTGGGCGCTGCTGGTCGGGGCGGACGGACGGGTGCGGGCGCGTGGGCACAATGCCGGCGGCAGCACCGGCGTCGAGCATTCCTTGTTGGCGCCGCTGCTGGAACGGTTGCTGACCGGCAGCGGGCCGCGCGTGGAGATGGATGGTTTCGAGCAGCCGGGGTCTGCCCTGGTGTTCGGTCATCCGCTGCGCAGTACCAAGGACGCGAACCTCGGGGCGCTGATTCTTGGCTCGGACGCTCCGCTGACACCTGCTCAGAACAATGTGGTGCAGTCGGCGGTGGGTTTGCTGGAGTTGCTGGTCCGTCAACGAACCAGCGGGTCGCTTGCTCCGAGCCAGCTGGCCACGGCATTGCTCCTGCATCCGGATACCTTGTCCTCCGGCGCCACCAAGCACGTCAACGGGCTCAAAGACCTGCTGGCACAAAGCCTTTCCTCGACACGCTCCGGCCAAATGCGGGTGGTGCAGGGCATCAAGGCCGAATCCCCTGACTGGCCCGCCGGTGACGGCCCCGTTCGTGAGCTGCTGCAGTGGCGCAGGTTGTTCGATACCAAGCTCGTGGAAATAACCGACTACGGTTTCGCGGCCATCACCCGGTTGAAGGTGGACGACGCGCTACTTGCCGACGTCGAGAAGCTTGGCTGGAGGCTGGCGATCGGCGAGCCGACCGAACTCACCGGTCTTGCGGCGGCCTATCAGCGGGTGAGTTCCCTGCGGAGCCGGGTGTTATCCAGCGCAAAGAGTGTCCGCGTGGAGGAAGTGCAGTGGTCCGTGACTGGACTTCTTGGACGCGAGGCGGGAACCATGCTGGCCGAGCGGCTGCTGGCCCCAGTGTTGTCCTTGGAACCCGATCGCCGTGACCCACTGCTGTCAGTACTGCGCGGCTGGCTCAGCGAAAACGGCAGCTGGGACGGTTCCGCCAAGCTGCTGGGCCTGCACCGCAACAGCGTTCGCCGGCAAATAGGCGTCCTCGGTGAGCTGCTCGACATGGACCTCAACCAGGCACAGGTCCGGGCAGAATTGTGGATCGCCCTGCAGTATGCGGACGAACTTGTTGCCGGGTTGTCCGGACTCTCCGACCGCGACGGTGGCGGCGTCTAGGCGCCCGCCTCCCACTTCCGGTAGAGCTCAGGGCGTCGTTCGCGCAGATACGGGACTTCGTCGCGTGCGGCTTTCACCGCCTCCGTGCCCACCTCCGCGAACAGGAGCGCCGCCGACTCCCCCGCCGCAGCGAGCAACGAGCCATCGGGACCGGCAACGACGCTGCCGCCCAGGAAGTTGTAGATGTCCTCGTGCCCGCTGTGGTTGGCGTACGCAACGTTGAGCTGGCTCTCCACCGCGCGGGCACGAATGAGCACCTGCGGCACGTTATCGAACCCCATTGACAACGCTGTGGGGACCAGCAGGAGTTCAGCCCCTCGGGTCGCCGCTGCCCGGACTGCCTCCGGGAACTCAACGTCGTAGCAAATCAGCATCGACGTGCGGATCCCGTTGAAATCCACGACGGCGGGAGGTTCTTGGGCGCCGACGAACGCCTTGCGCTCCTCCGCTCCGAAGAGGTGGACCTTGGCGTAATGGAGGAGTTCCTCGCCATTGGCATCTACGAGTGTGGCGGTGATGTGCCACGTGTTGTCCTCGGGAGCCGGCGCGGGAAGGCTGTAGACGAGTCCGATGTTGTGCTGGCGGGCGATGCCGGAAAGGCGTTCGCGGATGCCCGGGAGCGTTGCCGGATCCAATTCGGCGTGAAGCCGCAGCGGTGCGTAGCCCACGGGAAAGAGCTCCGGGGTCAGGAGCAACCCGGCCCCTGCCTGGGCAGCGCGCCGGGCGGCGTCGTCGATCGTGCGCAGGTTCGCCTCAACGTCCAGGACGGAAGCGTTGGCCTGCAGGACGGATAGCAGCATCATTACCACCTTGGTTGCACCGGTACCGGACCGCGGGGGCCCGGAAGTCTTCTTGTTTCCAGAGTAGGCCTGTGGTCCGACACGTGGAGCGGGGCATTTGGACCCGAAGGCGTGCCAAGCGGGACGCATTGCACGCCCACCAGGCCCCACAACGGCAGAACCAGGTGCGTCTTGCGTTGGAGTATGTCGGGAATGCTTGACTCCTTGTGTTCACTTCTTGACTACAAGGTTGCTTTTGGGGCAATCTTCTTGTCATGCCCGCTATGCAGCGCTCAACGAAGAGCCAACCACGAAAACCCGGCTCGCAGTCCGCGCTCCGGCACCTGAACCAGCAACGGATTATCGAGTGCTTGTTGAGCGGGCCGTCCACGCAAGCCGAGCTTTCCAGGCAGACCGGGCTCTCCACCGCCACTGTGTCCAACATTGTGAAAATCATGCAGGACGCAGGCCTCGTTTCAACCGAGCCAACCACCAGCTCCGGACGCCGGGCAACCAACGTGAGGTTGAACAGCAACGGTGCGGTCGCCGTCGGAATCGACTTTGGCCGACGCCACCTCAGGGTGGTTCTGGCATCCCTCGGATACCACGTCATCGCCGAAGATTTCATTGAACTTCCGTTGGGCCATCATGCCGAGGAAGGCATCGCGGCGGCAGTGCGGTTGCTGGGGCGATTGCTCGCAGAAAATGGCATCGATCCGAGCGCGGTAGTGGGCGCAGGAGCGGGCATTCCCGGCCCGATTGATCGCAGAACAGGGACCGTTGCCCAAGGTGCCATCCTGCCCGAATGGGTGGGAATCGACATCCTCCACAGGCTTGAGGAAGCCCTGAATTGTCCCGTATTTGTTGATAACGACGCCAATCTTGGAGCCCTGTCAGAGGTGACATGGGGACCCCATAGCGGAGTGTCCAACCTGATGTTCCTCAAGATCGGATCCGGTATCGGTTCCGGCCTGATTCTCAACGGTGTGCCCTACTACGGGAATGTGGGCATCACGGGCGAAATCGGCCACGCGACCATCCATGAGCACGGGTTGGTGTGCCGATGCGGCAACCGCGGCTGCCTTGAAACCATAGCCTCCACCACCACCATGATTGAGCTGCTGGGCCGTGGCAAAGAGACATCATTGACACCGCAGGACATCGTCCGGAATTGCCTCGCAGGTGACTCCGCAACCCAGCGCGTAGTGGATGATGCCGGCCTTGCCGTGGGGCGCGCACTGGGCAACGTCGCCAACCTGATCAACCCTGAAGTGATCGTCGTGGGAGGTCCACTGGCAGGGCTCGGCGACCTACTCTTGGACCCCATTCGAAGGGGGCTCGTTCGCCACGCCGTGCCCGTTGTGGGCGAAACAACGCACCTCGCGATGTCGTCCCTGGGAGCGCGCGCGGAAGCACTTGGAGCAGCAGCTTTAGTGTTCCAGCATGCAGGAATTACGGGTAGGTAACGAAATCGTTAGCTGGTTCTTGTGTTCAAGTCTTGACGACAAGATAGGTGATCCAGTTTACTTTTTCATCAGACAGCTCCGCCGTTTGGGGAGCGACAACGAAGTCATGCATTGGAGGCGTAAGGGCTAATGACAACCCCTGACACGCAAGACGAACCCATCCTCTTGGAGATGCGTTCGATCACGAAGGAATTTCCCGGCGTGAAGGCTTTGTCGAATGTGAGCCTTCGGGTAAAGGCCGGCGAAATCCACGCAATCTGTGGCGAGAACGGTGCCGGAAAATCCACCCTGATGAAGGTCCTTTCCGGGGTGTATCCGCACGGCAGCTACACCGGCGACATCGTGTACATGGCCGAGACTCAGCAATTCAAGGACATTCGCGCAAGCGAAGCCGCGGGCATCGTCATCATCCATCAGGAGCTGGCGTTGATCCCGGAACTGTCCATTACGGAGAACATCTTCCTGGGCAACGAGCCCTCCAAATGGGGCATCATCGACTGGGCCGAGGCCCGCAAGCGTTCCATTGAACTGCTGGCCAGGGTTGGCCTCCGCGAGGACCCGGACACCCCCATCAAGGAACTCGGCGTCGGCAAGCAGCAACTGGTGGAGATCGCCAAAGCGCTGAACAAGTCCGTCCGCCTGCTGATCCTGGACGAGCCCACAGCAGCCCTGAACGAATCGGACTCCCAGCACCTGCTGGACCTGATCCTGGGCCTGAAGGGCAAGGGCATCACCTCGATCATCATTTCCCACAAGCTCAACGAGATCGAACAGATTGCCGATGAGATCACCATCATCCGCGATGGCAAGTCGATCGAAACATTGAACGTCAAGCGGGATGGCGTTGACGAAGACCGTATCATCAAAGGCATGGTGGGCCGGACGCTCGAGTCCCGTTTCCCGGACCATGAACCGAAGATCGGCGAGGTCTTCTTCGAGGTCAAGGACTGGACCGTCGGCCACCCGCAGATCCAGGATCGCCTGATCTGCAAGGGCTCCAACTTCTACGTACGCCGCGGTGAAATCGTGGGCTTCGCAGGTCTCATGGGAGCCGGGCGCACGGAACTTGCGCGCTCGCTCTTCGGTCACTCTTATGGCCGTTTCATCAAGGGACAGGTTTACAAGGACGGCAAGCCAGTCAACCTTCGCAGCGTGCGGGCGGCCATCGACGCCGGGCTGGGCTACGTCACTGAAGACCGGAAGTCCCTCGGCTTGAACCTGCTGGATGACATCAAGACCACCACAGTTGCGGCAAACCTCCGCGCCATCAGCAAGTACTCGGTGGTGGACGACCGCAAGGAGTTCTCGGTCGCCGAGGAATACCGAAAATCCCTGCGCACCAAGACCCCGTCAGTGGAGGAAGGCGTAGCCAAGCTCTCCGGCGGAAACCAGCAGAAAGTCGTGCTGGCCAAATGGATGTTCACCGATCCGGATCTCCTGATTTTGGATGAACCCACCCGAGGAATCGACGTGGGCGCCAAGTACGAGATCTACGGCATCATCCAGAGGCTGGCGAACCAGGGCAAGGGAGTGATTGTCATTTCCTCGGAGCTGCCGGAGCTCCTGGGCCTGTCTGACCGCATTTACACCATTTTTGAAGGCGCCATCACCGGTGTCCTGGACAAGAACGAAGCCAGCCAGGAAAGCCTGATGAAACTCATGACCTCCGCCCGCAAGACGGCCTGACCGTTGGCCCAGACTCACCCCTTCCTGACACAAGGACCAAAACAATGAACGCGCTCAAGAAGCTATTTGGTGGCAATACCCGCCAGTTCGGCATGATTTTCGCCCTGGTGGCACTTATCGTCTTCTTCCAGATCTTCACCGAGGGCCGGACGCTGACCCCGGGCAACGTTATCAACCTGTTCAACGGCAACTCCTACATCCTGATCTTGGCCATCGGCATGGTCCTGGTCATTATTGCCGGCCATATTGATCTCTCTGTGGGTTCCGTGGCCGCATTTGTGGGTGTTTCCGTAGCCCTCGCAATCCGGGACTGGGGTATCCCCTGGTACATGGGTGTGCTCTTCGGACTGGTGCTCGGTGCCGTGATCGGGGCCTGGCAAGGATTCTGGACAGCGTATGTTGGCATCCCCGCCTTCATCGTGACGCTGGCAGGCATGCTCCTGTTCCGTGGTTTCAACCAGTTCGTAGGCAAATCCAACACCATCCCTGTCCCCAGCGACTTCCAGTACCTGGGCTCGGGCTACCTGCCTGAAATTGGCCCGAACACGGGCTTCAACAACCTCACTTTGTTGTTGGGCATCCTGGCCGCGGCGTTCGTTGTCATCATGTCCCTGCGGGCCCGGGCTACCAACAAGGCCCTGGGCGCCGATGTTCCCGAGCTCTGGGTTGAGGTCACCAAACTGGTCCTGATCTGCGGTGCGATCCTCTACGCCACGTACCTGTTTGCCACTGGCCGCCCGGGAACTTCCTTCCCTATCCCCGGTTTGATTCTGGCCGTGCTGGTCCTGATCTACGGTTTCATCGCTGACAAGACCGTCCTGGGCCGCCATGTCTACGCCGTGGGTGGTAACCGGCACGCAGCAGAGCTGTCCGGCGTGCAGTCCAAGAAGGTCAACTTCATGGTCATGCTCAACATGTCCGTCCTGGCAGGCCTCGCCGGCATGATCTTCGTTGGCCGCTCCACTGCATCCGGGCCCTTTGACGGCGTCGGTTGGGAACTGGACGCCATCGCAGCCGTGTTCATCGGTGGCGCCGCAGTTACCGGCGGCGTTGGCACCGTGATCGGCTCGATTGTCGGTGGCCTGGTGATGGCAGTGCTGAACAACGGCCTCCAGCTCCTGGGCGTGGGCGCCGACCTCACGCAGATCATCAAGGGACTGGTGCTGCTGGCAGCTGTTGCCTTCGACGTCTACAACAAGATCCAAGGCAAGCGGTCCATCACCGGACTGCTGCTGAAGAACTTCCAACGCAACAACGACATCAAGCCAGACGAAACCACGTCCACCAAAGAGGTCATCTCCAAGGAAGCCTGACCGGTTTCCATCTGACTCGCTCCACCCACCACACAGAAAGTGAACCAAGATATGCGAATGTTTGGTAAAGCAGGAAAGGCAGCGGCAGTCGCTGCCATCGCGGCACTGGCGCTGACGGCCTGCGGCCGCTCTGACAGCGGCTCAAGCAGCAGCACAGCTGGCGGGGAAGCGTTCCCCAAGGACTCGCTGATCGGCGTCGCGCTCCCCCAGAAGACCAGTGAAAACTGGGTCCTCGCGGAGAAGCTGTTCAACGACGGCCTCAAGGGCGCCGGCTTCAAGGCGGACGTCCAGTTCGCCAACGGCGGCGTCTCCGACCAACAGAACCAGATCAGCGCCATGGTCACCAAGGGCGTCAAGGTCATTATCGTTGGCGCAATCGACGGCGCCCAGCTGGGTACGCAGCTCAAGCAGGCCAAGGACTCCGGCGCCACAGTCATCGCTTACGACCGTCTGCTCCTGAACACGGAGAACGTGGACTACTACGTGGCGTACGACAACTTCAAGGTCGGTGTGCTGCAGGGCCAGGCCCTGCTGGACGGATTGAAGGCCAAGAAGCCCTCCGGTCCCTACAACATCGAACTCTTCGCGGGTTCCCCGGATGATGCCAACGCCAAGGTCTTCTTCGATGGCGCCATGAGCGTCCTGAAGCCGAAGATCGACGACGGAACGCTCAAGGTCCTCTCCGGACAGACTGCCTTCGAGCAGGCTGTCACCCAGGGTTGGAAGGGCGAAAACGCGCAGAAACGTGCGGACACCCTCCTGGCAGGCAGCTACACCTCGGCCTCGCTGGACGGCGTACTTTCCCCGAATGACCTCTTGGCACGCTACATCCTGAACTCCGTCAAGGCCGCCGGCAAGCCGATTCCGGTCATCACAGGCCAGGACTCCGAGGTTGAGTCTGTCAAGTCGATCATGGCTGGCGAGCAGTACTCCACCATCAACAAGGACACCCGCAAGCTGGTTGAGCACGCCATCACCATGGTGAAGGACCTGCAGGCCGGCAAGCAGCTGGAAATCAATGACAAGGATTCTTACAAGAACGGTGTCAAGACTGTTCCGGCTTACCTGCTCCCGCCGCAGATCGTGACGGCCGCAAACGTTAAGACGGCTTACGTGGACGATCCGGTACTCGGCCCGATCACCAAGTAACACCGATCACCAAGTAACACCGCTTCGCAGCAAGCAACAGCAAGCCCCGGTCCGCCAGCACTCAGTAGGCGGGCCGGGGCTTTCGCTTGCCTGAACCGTTTTCCACGAAGCTTCCATGTCTGCAGGCCCCGGAGTTTACCGAAGGGCTGGATACAACGAATTAACTTGTCAAGTCTTGACCGGGGCGGATCGCCCCCTTAGAGTTCTGATATATGAGTCATATGTCACATGCTGCCGACCCCTACCCGAGGTTTTGAACTCGATGGATCGGCGCGAGGGTGCCGAAAACCAAGCCCTTGCCGTATCCGTCTCGAACAGCAGTGATACATGACAACGCCGAAATCATCTCGCAAGTCCTGCGCGGGCATATCGGCTGGCATCGAGCCAGTCCGCATCGCCCACCGGTCGCTAAGGGCTGCGGCTGTCCGTGCATCCATGAAACGGCGCTCTGGTGCCGTCAGCGGTTTGCGCTGAAGCCAGAAGGGAACAAATCTCAATGATCCATCCGACCAGGACGACGGACTCCGTCGACACCTCCATATCAAAAGAGACCAGCTCCAAGTTCAAACGCCGCTTCATGGTGCGGCTCGTCGCTGTCTTCATCGGTGGGATGTTCCTCGACGGTTACATCCTCGGAATTATCGGCCCCGTCACTGGACTCATGCGGTCAGAGCTCCAGCTCGACGCACTGTCTCTGGGCATGATCGCCGCGGGCCCGCTGGTTGGTATCTTCGTCGGCTCCCCGCTGGCCGGCTGGGCTACTGACAAGTTCGGACGCAAGCCCATGTTCCTCGTGGACATGGGCCTGTTCCTGGTCGCCTCAGCGGCCCAGTTCTTCGTAACCTCCGGAGACGGGGCCGTGATCCAGCTGGCCGCCATCCGGTTCCTCATGGGCGTCGCGATCGGCGGCGAGTACTCAATCGGTGGGCCATTGCTATCAGAGTTCTCCCCTCCGAAGCTGCGCGGGCGATTGCTCGGGCTCACTCTGATCGCCTGGTACGTCGGTTTCATGATGGCATTCATCATCGGCACGCTCCTGCACGACGCCGGTATCCCATGGCGCCTCGTCATCGGCACGAGCACGATACTCGCACTGGTCCTGTTCCTCGCCCGCATGGGCCTCCCCGAATCGCCGAGCTGGCTCATTACGAAGGGACGGCACAAGGAAGCACTCGCGATCGCACACAGATACGTCGAATCGCCCCAAATGCACGACAGCATCACCGGAGAGATCGATCTGAGGATGATCCAGGAGGCCCAAGCCGCGCAGAGCAGGACCAAAATCAAGGGCGCCTCCTTCGGAATGCTGTTCTCGAAGCAGAACTGGCGCGCCACCCTCTTCACCTCAGGTTTTTGGTTCTGCGCAGTGACTCCGTACTTCGCGATCGCGACCTTCGCCGACGACGTGCTCGACCAATTCGGCTTCGGCGGCTGGACCGGTGGAGTCGGCCTGTCCGCACTTGCAGCCGCGGGTGTTGTCATCACCGTACTTCTGATTGACAAGCTCGGCCGCCGAATCCTCACAGTGCCCGGGCAGTGGCTCTGTGCAGGCATCCTGCTGATCATCGGAGTCTGGACGGACGCACCAGCGATCATCGTGCTCGTACTGTTTCTCGCCTTCTCCTTCTTCAATGCCGGCTACACCACAATGACCCAGGTCTATCCGGCCGAGGTATTCCCCGGCGACCTGCGCGGCATCGGCATGGGCTTCGCCGCGGCCTTCAGCCGCATCGGAGCCGCACTCGGCACCTTCGCCCTGCCATGGGCGATCAGCAACATCGGCCTGGGCACAAGCATGGTCGTAGCCGCCGCCGTCGCATTACTCGGCGCAGTCCTCTCGCAATGGCTCGCGCCTGAGACGAAGGGGCGCACCCTCGCCGAGATCTCAGCAAACTTCTCCCACTGACACCGGGACTGCACGGAGAACCCGTGCCGGGCTCAGGATCCTGAGCCCGGCACGGGTTCTTTGGCTTTGATGAGCCCACCGCTTTTCACAGCCCACGCATAGCTTCGGCAGGCTTTCCGCACAGCAGCGCTCAGCAATGTTGGACCTGCAGCCCGCGAGCCAGCGGTCTGCGGAACTCAGCAGGTCCAAAGGAGAAACGTGAGCGTCCTTGCCCGAAGCGTAGGCAATGCCTTCCGCAACAAAATCAGAACGGCCGCGGTAGTCGCTGTGCTGGCCGTAGCGATCGGCCTGGCGTTGGCCATGCTTGTGGCCAACCAGGCCGTGGGTGCCAAGGTCCAGGAGCTCAATGCTTCCGTGGGCACCACCCTGACAGTGAATCCGGCTGGCGGGCAGGGCTTCGAAGGTGGCGGCGAACCGCTCACCGCTGCTCAAGCGCAAACGGCAGCCGCAGTCAGCAACGTAACGTCCGTGGTGGGTACCAAGGCTCTTCGTTTGCAGACGGCGACCGCAGAAACAAGCACCACGCAGGCCGCTCAGGGTGGTTTCGGTCCCGGCGGGCAGCAGGCCAGCGTCACCACCAACCTCACGGCAGCCATCGACGCCGGCACCCTCGGCAACCGCAACGGCTCTGCCACTAACACCGGCGGTACAGGCACCACCCAACGAGTACGCACCCTTCCCATTACGGCCACAGGCATCGGCGCCGAGGTTGACAGCGCTGGCAAGGCCCTGGACATCACCAGCGGCACGGGCCTGGGCGACTACACGACGGCGGCGGCAAAGGCACTGGTGGGAACGACGCTGGCGCAAAAGAACAACCTTACCGCGGGTTCCACCTTCACCATCCAGGACAAGACGTTCACCGTAGCGGGCATCTTCGACGCCGGAACCGCCTTCGGAAACAACGCCGTCTACGTCACCCTTCCGGAAGCCCAAACCCTGGCGGGAACTCCTGACGAACTCTCCACGATGATCGTCACAGTCAACAGCATGGAAAACGTCGACAGCACCAAGACGGCAGTCCAGTCCGCGTTGGGAACCGGTAAGGCCGACGTCACCCAGGGTCAACGCAACCTGGAAACCGCGGTCAGCTCGCTGGACAGCGTCAAGAACATCTCCCTGGTCGCGTTCATTGCAGCACTCGCTACCGCCGGGCTCATCATTCTCCTCATCATGGTGATGCTGGTCCGTGAACGCCGCCGCGAAATTGGCGTGTTGAAGGCCATCGGTGCCCGGAACCGCACTATCGGCCTGCAGTTTGTCCTTGAATCGCTGGTACTCGTGGCCTTGGGCAGCGTGGTGGGAGCGGCCATTGCATCGCTCGCCAGCGGCGGCATCGCGTCCGCGCTGATCAGTTCCAACACCAGCACGACGGCGGCCCCAACCACCCAGCGCGCGGGCGGTTTTGCCGGCGGAGGCTTCGCCGGTGGCGGTTTCGCCGGCGGCCAGGGCAGTCCTTTTGGTGGAGCCTCCCAACTGCTCACGTCCGTCACGGCGAGCGCCTCCCCCGGCGTCATTGCTGCCGGCATCGCCGCCGTCTTCGCGGTGGCCATCATCGGCGCATTGGTTCCGGCCTTGCTGACCGCCCGCATCCGTCCCATCGAAGTACTCCGAGGAGAATAGCCGTGATTGAAGTCAAGGACCTGGTCCGTCAGTTCAAGTCCGGCGACAGGACCATCAAGCCTGTCAACGGTGTCAGCTTCCAGCTGGAGAAAGGATCTCTGGCCTCGATCGTCGGCAAGAGCGGCAGCGGCAAAAGCACACTGTTGTCCCTCCTGGGTGCGCTGGACAAACCAACCAGCGGAGACGTCGTCGTGGATGGCGTCAGCCTGGCCGGACTGCCGGACAGCAAACTGACGGAGTACCGCCGGCGGGATATCGGCTTCGTGTTCCAGCAATTCAACCTGATCCCGAACCTTAGCGCCGTGGACAACGTCATGCTGCCCATGGAGTTCGCCGGGGTCCGCAAGGCTGCGCGGTTGAAGCGTGCCAAGGAATTGCTGGAGCAGGTGCAGTTGGATCCGGAAAAGCAGTCCCGGCGGATCAACCGCCTGTCCGGTGGCGAGCAGCAACGCGTCGCGATCGCGAGGGCGCTGGCCAACGAGCCCAAACTGATCCTTGCCGATGAGCCCACGGGAAACCTGGATGAGCAGACCGGCGAGCACATCATCGAGCTGCTGAGCTCACTGAGCCGCGACCACAACACCACCATCCTCGTGGTCACCCACGATCGCAGCTTGGCGCAAAAAACGGAACGCTGCTTCCGGCTTCAGCAGGGCCGGCTGACGGAGGAGGTCAAAAGCGGATCGCATCGATGACCTTGACGCGCACCGCCACGAGCGCCGGGATGGCTCCGGCGAGTGCGCCTACAAGGACAGCCGCGCCAAAGCCAAGGAGCGCGGCGTCCACGGGGAAGGACGGATATTCAGTCAGGCCTGGCGCTACTTTTGACTCGATCCAAGGGTTCTTCACTACTGCGACAGCCAGCATGACGCCCACCAGGCCAGCAACTGCGGTGGCTACGACGGATTCCATCATGACGCCGAAGAAGATGCGGCCGGACGTCGCGCCGAAGCTTCGCCGGATGCCGATTTCCCGGACCCGGTAGCGCACGGTGACCATGGAGATGTTGAGCATTCCCACTGCCCCGAGCAGGAGCACCAGCCCAGCCACTCCGCCAACTATCCACTGCGCCGGTCCCAGCGGGTCACCGTAGGCGGCGAAGTCCATTCGGCTTGCTTGCGCGTAGTACCCGGGAAATTGACCTTGGAGGTCCGCGGAAATAGCGGCCGCCAGGGAATCGGCCTGGTCCTCCCCCACCCACACTTTGAACTCGGACATCTGGGATTCCATTCCGGTCATCGCGGCGCCGCCAGTGAGGATGAAAGCGGCTGGCGGTTGCTGCGGATAGGCATCGGGCACGACGCCGATAATCACCGCAGTGGCAGGCTGCTGACCCGGGATGGTCACCGTTGGGCTGGTGGTCAGGTTGGGCATTCCGGCCTGGTTGTAGAACGCTTCGGAGACGACGACGGCGGGTGCGAGCCGTTGGTCGTCGTCGCCGGCGAACCAGGTTCCCTGGGTTAGCGGTACGCGGTGGATGATGCCGTATCCAATGTCCACGATGGTCACGTCAACGTTGGTCACGCCACGCGGAAACTGGAAGCCTGCCTGGGTCCTGCCAACGTGGGTGGACGTGGTGATGCCGAAGCGCTGTTGGATGCCTTCGTAGACCTTCTCCAGTTTCGCGGGATCAGGAGTGGAAGGGCCGTTCACGCTCAGTGCCAGGGTGGCTACGCGGCCACCATTGCGCTCGGACTGCACCTTGATTCCTTCACGGACCAGGCTCCCGATTCCTACCACCGACGTCAACGCTGCCACGGAAAGAGCCACCCCAAGGAGGGCCAAGAGGATGCGGACCTTGTTGATCCGGAGTTCCTGCCAAGCTTCCACCATCGTGGACAGGAAGCCGGTCATGCGCTGACTCCTGCTGTTTCTGCAACTGCCAGCGGGCTGAGCACGCCGGCATCCAAGCGGTAGCAGGCGCGGGCAAGGGCTGCCACATTGGTATCGTGCGTGATGGTCACCAGTGCGGCCGCGGTTTCCGTGGCCACGGTGTCCAGCAAGGCCATGACAGCCTGCCCCGTTTCGACGTCCAAGGCACCCGTTGGTTCATCGGCCAGGATGAGCCGTGGCCTGCGGACCAAAGCGCGTGCGATGGCAACGCGTTGCTGCTCACCGCCGGAGAGCATGTTCGGCATCGTGTTGGCCCGCGCTGCCAGGCCGACGCGGTCCAGCATGTCCATGGCCAGTTCACGCCGGCGCCAAAATTCCCTGCCCTTGGCGTAAAAGAGCGGCGTGATGACGTTGTCCAAAGCGTTGCGGCCCGGCAGCAGGTTGAATTGCTGGAACACGAAGCCCACCGTTGATCCACGCAGGCGGGCACGGGCGTTGCTGCTCAGCCGCTCGGCAGGGTTGCCGAGGAATTCCAGTTCACCGGAGGTGGGGACATCCAGGAGCCCCAAGAGGTTGAGCAGGGTCGATTTTCCGCATCCTGAACGGCCAACAATGGCCGTGTGATCACCGCTCTGGACCGCAAGATCGATGCCGCGGAGGATATGCAGTTGCTGCTCATCCGGCAGCGTCACCGACCGGGTGACTGACCG
This sequence comes from Paenarthrobacter sp. 10L412, assembly GCF_056395565.1. Taxonomy (NCBI): domain Bacteria; kingdom Bacillati; phylum Actinomycetota; class Actinomycetes; order Micrococcales; family Micrococcaceae; genus Paenarthrobacter; species Paenarthrobacter sp. 10L412. Next base: position 139,349 of record NZ_JBFTJT010000008.1, read on the forward strand.
AAGACTGACGAGGGTTTCCTTTTTGCTTTCTACTTCCTGCACTGTTTCTGTCATGCTTCAGCCCGCCGGAGCGTAGGCAGCCTGTCCCGGCCCCATCATGGGACCCGGGACAGCTGGAGCGCCGGGCACGAACTCAAGAACTTGTTCGCCCTCGGCCAGCCCGGAAACAACCTCAACCACAGAACCATTGTTCAGGCCCAACTGGACCGTCCGCTGCTCGGGGGCTGCGCCGCTACCGGCCGGACCCGATATCCAGACGATGCCGTCCTTCACGCTGCCCTTCACCGAGGTCAGCGGAACCGTCACCACATCAGCGGCGACGCCAGCGCTGACGGTCATGGTCGCGCCAAGTCCGGCAAAGACTTCATGCCCAGCGGGGATTGCGCAGCTAAGCGTTCCCGTGGGCGTGCCACCTTCCTGCGACTGGCCACCGCCCCCGCCGGGGATTGCGACTGCCCCGCCGACGCCCATCCCAGCACCTCCGCCTGTGGACGACAAGCCGCCCGAGCCGCCTCCGCCGTCGTCGGAAGCGTTGTTCTTCAGCGTCACCTCGGTGCACTGGAACGGCGCTGGTCCGCCCACCAAAGCGATCTCCGCCGGCCCCGGCTTGCCGAGCAGGCGGTACTGCTGGGCCGCGGTCACCGAGCCGGCCACTGTGTAGGTGCCGGGATCGATCTTGCCGACGCTTTCCCCGACGCTCACTTGTTGGTCGATCAGCGTGGTCAAGGACTGCAAGGTGCCGCCGCTGGGGGCAAGGACGTTGAAGTAGTCATACACAGGCTTTGGCGCCGAGGACATTCCATCTTTGGACGGCTGCGCAGGTGTCGCTGCACGCTCGGCCTTGACTTGGAACAGGGCATCGCCCTTGGCCACCGTGGCGCCCGGTTCAACAAAAACTTTGATGACCTTGCCCGCAGACGTGCTCCGGACAGGTTCGGCCGCATCGCTCTGGACGGTGCCCTTAATTTCCACAGTATTGGTGACAGTTGCGCGGGTGGCCGGGACCACCGGGATGTCCACTTGCGCCAAGGGCGCTGGCCCGGAATCAGACGGCTTGAGGCCATCTACGAAAGCGATCTTGACCAAAGCCACCGCAATTACTGCGAAAACCACTAGCCAAGCAACCGGCAAAATGGCACGCCGAAAGATACCCATCCCTGCTCCATTTCGGTAACTCCCCACAGAACCTCTGCGAGGGATGATTACCTCAGCCTAGGTGAGGAATTCGGCAGTGCCGGGCATTCGCGTGACTCGACAGAGTGCTTACGGTTTGGGAATGAGAGGATGGCAGTCATGACGCTCCCTATCGCCAAACCGTGGCTGTCCAGCCAGACCAACCAGGATCCCCGGGCTGCCACCGGCCGCCGCTTGCGCTGGGGAGTCGTGTCCACGGGCAACATCGCCAACAGCGTTTCCCAGGACCTATCCCTGCTGGAGGATGCAGAACTCTACGCGGTGAGCTCCAGGACCCAGGCAGCCGCGGACGCTTTTGCGCACACACTTGGTTTCGCCAAGGCCTACGGGAACGACGCCGGTGTCCCCGGCTACCAGCGGCTGTTCGACGATCCCGCCGTCGACGTGGTCTATGTGGCCACACCCCATGCCCAGCACTTCCAGATTGCGGCCGCAGCATCGCGGGCCGGCAAGCATGTCCTGTGCGAGAAGGCCCTCACCATCAACGCCCGCGAAGCCACCGAGCTGGTGAAGTTGGCCCGCGAGCACAAGGTCTTCTTCATGGAGGCCGTCTGGAGCCGCTTCCTGCCCAGCATGCAGCGCGCCTTTTCCATTGCGGCCTCGGGGGAAATCGGACACACCCAGTGGGTCAGCGCGGACCTCGGATTCCCTGCGCCCTACGATCCCTCCGCCCGCATCTGGGCACTCAACGATGGTGGCGGCGCGCTCCTGGACATCACCGTCTACCCGTTGCTCTGGGCCCTGGGAACATTGGGCTTCCCACAGTCTGTTACCGCGATCGGCACGTTAAACGAGGACGGCGTGGACACCCAGAATGCGCTGACACTTGGTTATGCCAGCGGGGCCCAGGCGCAGCTGACGTCGTCCCTGACGGCCCATGGGCCGCGGACCGCCACGGTAGCTGGCGGGCTCGGATTCTTGCAGACGGTGGGCTCGGTGAACAACCCGCGGGAACTGCTGATCCGTGTGGGTTGGGACGAGCCGCGACACGAACGGTTCGATGTGGTGGGCGTGGGCTACACCTACGAACTCCGCGAGGTGACCCGCTGCATTCAACAAGGCCTGACGGAGAGCCCCGTGATGCCGCTGGAGGACTCCGTGAACGTCATGCGTTTGTTCGACGGCGTGCGGTCCCAGTTGGGGATCCGGTACCCGAACGACGCCCGGTGACTGCCGCCGTCAGGAGTTAACCCGACTGTATTAACGCCTCTGGCCCACCGGCTGCCTGGCCAGCTTCCGGTCCAGGGACCACGCACCGGGACCGAGGAACACAAACGCCACGGAAATGGCAACGTAGATGATCAAAAGTTCCGCCGTGACCCCGGACTTGTCCGTGAGCAGTGGTTTGCCTGCTTCCGTCACGAACCAGATGCCGGCAAACATGATTGCCGTGAGGAAGCCGGCTACCCTGGTCAAAGCGCCGAGGACCAGGAGCAGTCCCAGTCCAATCTCACCTGCAATGACGAGCCAAGCTACGATCTCGGGCTTCTGCACGCCCATGGCAGCAACCGACGCAGCAAAAGCGGCGTGCCCGGCCATGAACTTTTGGATGCCGTGCACCATGATCAGTGCGCCAAACACCACGCGCAGGATCGTGACGCCGCGGGCTGAGGACTTGGGAGACGGGTGAAGGAATTTCACCCGTCCCAATCTTCCATGCCTTCCCACCAAGTGCCAACCCAACTAGGTGAGTGGGGGCAGAATGGAACCTTATAGTGGGCCAAGGTGGATGGAGCTGGCATGGTGGACGTCGTAGTTGTTGGCGGAGGAGCAATGGGATCGGCCGCCGCGTGGCAGTTGGCCCGGAGCGGTAAGTCCGTGATCCTGTTGGAGCAGTTCGAGGCCGGCCACCACATCGGCGCCTCCCACGGCGCCACCCGCAACTTCAACACCGCCTACGCCGAGGCGGACTACCTGGACCTCCTCGCCGAAGCCAAGAACCTGTGGGATGAGCTTGCTGCCGAAACCGGGGCGCCCCTGCTGGACCTGGTGGGGCTGGCGAACCATGGCAACGTCGAGCGGCTCCGGACCGTCCAAGCGGCTCACCAGGAGCGCGGCATCGAGAGCTACTTCATCTCACCGGACGAGGCCATGGACCGGTGGCAAGGCATGAACTTCGCCACCGATGTGCTTTTCGTTCCGGGGTCCGGACGCATCCGTTCGGCCAACGCGTTGGTGGCACTTCGAAAGGCTGCCGAGTCCCATGGCGCCATCTTCAAATACTCGACGCCGGTCCACGACATCCGCATCGATGGCGCCGAAACGGTGGTCGTCGTGACAGAGGAGACTGAGTACAGGGCCAACCGCGTGGTAGTCACCGCCGGTGCGTGGACGAACAAGCTGCTCGGCGAACACGCGAAGCTACCCCCGCTGGTTGTTACCCAGGAGCAGCCCGCCCACTTCACACCCGTGGACAACACGCTGGTGTGGCCGAGCTTCAACCACACCCCGGACATGGACGATCCTGCGTACGAATACTGGTACAGCCCCGTCTACGGGATGCTCACACCTGGCGAAGGCGTCAAGGCTGGCTGGCATGGCGTCGGTCCCGTCATGGACCCTGACGAGCGCACGTTCCAGCCCATACCCGAGCAGCTCGATGCCTTGGTGCGATACGCGCAGGAGTGGCTCCCCGGCGTCGACCCTTCAACCGCGGTTCCCATCAGCTGCACCTACACCACCACGCCCACCGAGGACTTTGTGCTGGACCGCTTTGGACCGCTGGTGGTAGGCGCCGGCTTCTCAGGGCACGGTTTCAAGTTCACACCGGCTATTGGCAGGGTGCTGAAAGACATCGTCGACGGCGGCGTGGCACCTCGGCGGTTCCTGGCCGACCGTTAAACAGCAACTGACTCGCAGTTGTGGTTGTTATGAGCCCTCAAAACAACCATAACTGCGAGTCAGTTGGGGACTAGCTCAGGGTCGCGACGACCTTGTTGAACGTAGCCGACGGGCGCATGATTTCAGCGGCCTTGGCAGCGTCCGGACGGTAGTAGCCGCCCAGATCGACGCCGGGACCCTGGACTGCGTTCAGCTCGCCGACGATGACTTCCTCATTGGAGGTCAGGGCGTCTGCGATGGAAGCGAAGTCCTTGGCAAGGTCTGCATCCTCGGTCTGCTTGGCCAGTTCCTGTGCCCAGTACATGGCCAGGTAGAAGTGGCTTCCACGGTTGTCCAGCTCGCCAACGCTGCGGCGCGGGGACTTGTTTTCCAGCAGGAACGTACCCGTGGCGCGGTCCAGCGTGTCTGCAAGGACCTGGGCGCGGGCGTTGCCAGTGGTGGTGGCAAGGTGCTCGAAGCTGACGGCCAGGGCAAGGAACTCACCCAGGCTGTCCCAGCGAAGGTGGTTTTCCTTGACCAGCTGCTGCACGTGCTTGGGAGCGGATCCACCTGCACCGGTCTCGAAGAGGCCACCACCGTTGATCAACGGAACGATGGAAAGCATCTTGGCGCTGGTACCTAGCTCGAGGATCGGGAACAGGTCCGTGAGGTAGTCGCGGAGGACGTTACCGGTGACGGAGATGGTGTCCTCACCCTTGCGGATGCGCTCCAGGGTGAAGGCTGTTGCCTCCTCCGGGGACATGATCTCGATCTGCAGGCCCTCGGTGTCGTGGTCCTTGAGGTACTCGTTGACCTTGGCAATGAGGTTGGCGTCATGCGCGCGGCCCTTGTCCAGCCAGAAAACGGTCGGGGTCTGGGAAGCGCGGGCGCGGTTGACGGCAAGCTTGACCCAGTCGCGGACCGGGACATCCTTGGTCTGGCATGCGCGCCAGATGTCACCAGGGGAAACCTGGTGCTCAGCGAGGACGTTGCCCTTGCTGTCCACCAGCTGCATGGTGCCGGCTGCCTGGACTTCGAAAGTTTTGTCGTGGCTGCCATACTCCTCGGCTGCCTGCGCCATGAGGCCCACGTTGGGAACGGTGCCCATGGTGGTGGGATCAAACGCACCGTTGGCACGGCAGTCGTCCAGGACAACCTGGTAGACGCCGGCGTAAGAGCTGTCCGGGATGACGGCGAGGGTATCGGCTTCCTTGCCGTCCGGGCCCCACATGTGGCCGGAGGAACGAATCATGGCCGGCATGGAAGCATCGACGATGATGTCCGACGGAACGTGCAGGCTCGTGATGCCCTTGTCCGAGTCCACCATTGCCAGGGCCGGACCGTCTTCGAGGCCCTTGGTGATGGCTGCCTTAACGCCTTCACGGACGTCTTCCGGCAGGTCGTCAAGACCGCTGAGGATGGCTGCGAGACCGTTGTTCGGGCTGATGCCTGCGGCTGCGAGCTGCTTGCCGTAGGTGTCGAACAGCTCCGAGAAGTAAGCCTTGACCACGTGGCCGAAGATGATGGGGTCCGAGACCTTCATCATGGTGGCCTTCAGGTGTGCGGAGAAGAGGATGCCCTCTTCCTTGGCACGGGCAACCTGTGCCTTGAGGAACTCGTCCAGGGCGTCCGCGCGCAGGACGGTGGCGTCCACAACTTCGCCGGCCAAGACGGGGAAGTCCTTCTTGAGGACCTTGGTGGTGCCGTCTTCACGGACCAGCTGGATGCTGAGGGAATCGTCAGCCTTGAGCACGACGGATTTCTCATTGGAGCGGAAATCGTTCTGGCCCATGGTGGCAACGTTGGTCTTGGAATCGGCAGACCAGGCACCCATGGAGTGCGGGTTCTGACGGGCGTAGTTCTTTACCGACAGGGGTGCGCGGCGGTCGGAGTTGCCTTCACGCAGCACCGGGTTCACAGCTGAACCCTTGATTTTGTCGTAGCGGGAGCGGATATCCGTCTCGGTGTCCGAGGAGGGGTTGTCCGGGTAGTCCGGGAGGGCGAAGCCCTGGGACTGGAGTTCGGCGATGGCAGCCTTGAGCTGCGGCACGGAGGCGCTGATGTTGGGCAGCTTGATGATGTTGGCTTCCGGCTGCTTTGCCAGCTCGCCAAGTTCAGCCAGGGCGTTGCCCGTGCGCTGCTCTTCAGTCAGGAAATCGCCGAAAACGGCGATGATGCGGCCTGCCAGCGAAATATCGCGGGTCTCGACCTCCACACCTGCGGTCGAGGCATACGCTTCCACAATCGGCAGGAATGAGTAGGTAGCCAGCATCGGCGCTTCGTCTGTGTGGGTATAGATAATCTTGGCCATTGGCGGGGTTCTCCCTGAAAGTCTGCAGATTTCAACATCTCTAAACTTACCCGAGTAGGCTCGATTGGCGGCCCTTCGTGTCCGGGATCACGTGTTCGTTACCTGTGCCGGAAAGCGATTTACGCCCGACGGCGGCCTTGCCGCCGAAGCTGCCGACCGGCGTCGTGCATTGCTCCCCGCCGTGTGACAAGAAGTGAAAGCAAAATATCACAAACTGTGAAACAACTCTTTACAAACTTGTCATACGTTGGGTAGCTTCGATTCCGTCAGTCGGCGGTCGCCATCACTGGCCGCCCCACTCCCTCGATAGGTTGGAACAACGTGACAAAAACCAAGACCCTGGCCACAAGCCTCCTGAGTCTGTCCGCTGCCGCAATCCTTGCCCTGGTTGGAACCACCAGCGCAAATGCGGCCCCCGCCAAGGACATCGACTCCAGCGGCATTGCGGTCAGCAGCCATGTAGCGTCGGACAACGGCGCCGCAGACTACTGGACCCCGGAACGCATGAAGAACGCCAAGTCCGGCGACATCCTCGCCAACAAGGCACTGGACCGCGGCCGGCTCCTCAACCTCGGAAAAGCCCCGGTCACCGAAGCCCCGGGCGCCCTTAGCAGCGTCGAAGGTCAGCAAGCCTCCACCGACTCCAAGGCCATCAACCTCAAGGTCAACCAGAGCGAAACGCCCGTCAAGCACATCGGCAAGATCTTCTTCACCCTGGGCGGCTCAAACTACGTCTGCTCCGGCAACTCCGTGACGGCTGCCAACAAGAGCACCGTCTCCACCGCAGGCCACTGCGTCAACGAGGGACCGGGCGCCTACGCCACCAACTTCGTCTTCGTCCCCGCCTACCTCAACGGCTCCGCTCCCTATGGCAAGTGGACAGCAAGGGCGCTGTACTCCCCCACCCAGTGGGCATCCAACGGCAACATGCAGTACGACACCGCCTTCGCCGTCATGAACACCCTCAACGGCCAGCGGCTCGCAGACGTCGTAGGCTCCTCCGGTGTCCAGTTCAACGCCGCTCGCGGCCTGAGCTACAAGTCCTTCGGCTACCCGGCAGCTCCTCCGTTCAATGGTGAATCGCTTAAAAGCTGCTCCGGCACCGCCACCAACGATCCCTACAACCCGCAGTTCGCCACCCAGGGCATCCCGTGCAACATGACCGGTGGATCCTCGGGCGGCCCGTGGTTCATCGGTAACAGCTCCGGCGGCTACCAGAACTCGATCAACAGCTACGGCTACGGCAGCAACTCCAGCACCATGTACGGCCCGTACTGGGGCTCCGTCATCCAGTCGACCTACACCACAGCGGCGGCTTCGTAACGGTTCTGATTTTTCTGGCACGTCCCTGTTAAGTGCGTGCGTATGCACGACGGCGGCCGTCCCCTACCGGGGGCGGCCGCCGTTGCGTTGTGTGTGGATGGGCCCACGCCGCCCGGGTTCCCTGGCCGAAGCGCAGCGAGGTTAGGGCGGCGGTGGGGATTAGTGGAAGAAGTGGCGTGCGCCCGTGAAGTACATCGTGATGCCGGCAGCGTTGGCCGCGGCGATGACTTCCTCGTCACGGACGGAACCGCCGGGCTGGACCACGGCGCGGACGCCAGCGTCGATCAGGATCTGGAGGCCATCAGCGAACGGGAAGAACGCGTCCGATGCCGCCACGGCACCGCGTGCACGCTCGGGTGCGTCGCCACCGCTGGCGTTGGAGACACCGCCAGCACCTTCGACGTCGGACTCCACCTGCACGCCCAGCGTGTTGGCGCGCTCGACGGCGAGGCGGCAGGAGTCCAGGCGGTTGACCTGGCCCATGCCGATGCCCACTGCGGCACCGTGATCTGCGATCAGGATGGCGTTGGACTTGGCGGCGCGGCAAGCGGTCCAGGCGAAGGCGAGGTCAGCGAGGGTCTTTTCGTCGGCAGCTTCACCTGCGGCGAGGGTCCAGTTGGCGGGGTTGTCGCCGTCGGCGTCCACCTTGTCGCTCATCTGGACCAGGACGCCGCCGGAGACCTGGCGCATCTCGGAGGGGTAGCGGCCGTAGCCCTCGGGGAGCGCCAGCAGGCGGATGTTCTTCTTCTTGGACAGGATCTCCACGGCTTCGGGCTCGAAGTCCGGAGCGATGACAACCTCTGTGAAGATGTCGGCAACCGTGCGGGCCATGCCGGCAGTGACGGTGCGGTTCGCGGCGATCACGCCACCGAAAGCGGAGACGGGGTCGCAAGCGTGGGCCTTGGCGTGGGCGTCAGCGATGGGGTCCGCAGAGTCGGCGGATCCAACAGCAACGCCACACGGGTTGGCGTGCTTGATGATCGCGACAGCAGGCTCGGCGAAGTCGAACGCGGCGCGGAGGGCGGCATCGGCGTCGACGAAGTTGTTGTAGCTCATGGCCTTGCCGTGCAGCTGGTCAGCTTGGGCGATGCCTGCCGGAGCAGCCTTGTCCACGTACAGCGCCGCCTGCTGGTGCGGGTTTTCGCCGTAGCGAAGGACCTCGGAACGCTCAAGGGACAGGCCGGCGTAGGCAGGCCAGTCGATGATGCCATCGCCGTCTTCATCCAGGAACTGGCTGGCGGTCCAGGTTGCCACGGCATTGTCGTAGCTGGCCGTGTGTGCGAAGGCCTTGGCGGCCAGGCGGCGACGGGTGTTGAGGTCGAAGCCGCCTTCTTGTGCGGCGGCAACCACTGCGCCGTAGAAGTTGGGGTCCGTGACGATGGCGACGGCGGCATGGTTCTTCGCGGCCGACCGCACCATGGCGGGGCCTCCGATGTCGATCTGCTCCACAACATCGTCCTGTGCTGCGCCGGACTTCACGGTCTCGACGAACGGGTACAGGTTCACCACGACGAGGTCGAACGTCTCGATCTCCATACCGGCGAGGGTGTCCATGTGGGCCGGGACGCGACGATCGGCCAGGATGCCACCGTGCACGCGCGGGTGCAGGGTCTTGACGCGGCCGTCCAGCATTTCCGGGGAGCCGGTAACTTCTTCGACTTCCTTGACCGGGATGCCTGCGGCGGCGATCTTCTTGGCGGTGGAGCCGGTGGAAACAATTGCGACGCCGGCTGCGTGCAGGCCCTTCGCGAGCTCCTCCAGTCCCGTCTTGTCGTAAACCGAGATCAGTGCACGGCGGATGGGAACACGGTCAAGCTGCGTCAAGCTCACAAAAGTCTCCGTCTTAGTTCGCGTAGATGTCGCGGGTGGTGGGGCGGGTGTGGGGATACGGAGAGTTTATCGTGTTTCCCTGGCGCCCTCGTTTCGGGTCCACAACATAGGGTTGATCCATGGAAGCCACCGATGTCGTTCTCGCCGCCGATGTAGGGAAGAGCCGTTGCCGAGTGGAGCTTCGCAGGGGCACGGAGTTACTGGGCGCAGCCGACCAGCACGGGTTCCCCGGCGTACACATGGACAACGGCCCCACGGTCGCTTTCGACCTCCTCCTTGAGACGATCTCGATGCTCCCGCAGGGCCTCCCTGTCAGCACCTTGACGGGGATCGGCGCAGCAGTGGCCGGCGTCGAAGCTTCTGCGGAGAAGTCACGCGAGCTCGCCACCATGTTGTCCCAACGCTTCGGTGTCCCCGCAGCAGTGCTTTCGGACGCCACCGCAGCCCAACTCGGAGCCCTCCAGGGCGCCCCGGGCACCACACTGATCGTGGGCACGGGTGCAGTTGCCTTCCGTTTCGACGAAGCCGGGGTCCTTCACCGTGCCGACGGCTGGGGACCCTATCTTGGCGATCGTGGCAGTGGCCGGTGGATCGGCCAGCGAGGACTCCAGGCGGTCTTGGAAGCGCACGACGGTGGCCCTGCCACGTCACTTTCGGCTGCGGCTGGGGCTCTGGTCGACTCCCCGGAAATGCTTCCGGGCTGGCTCGCCTCCGTCGAAAACCCATACCGGGCAATGGCCCGATTTGCGCCGCTGGTTCTGCACGCAGCAGAGGCGGGTGACGCCGTCGCGAATGTCATCGTGGACGAGGCCTGCCGCATCCTGACCAAGACGGTGCAGCTGGCTGCGGGCGACGATTCGGCCGGCTCACGCCGTGTGGCGATGCTGGGCGGAGTGGTCAGCTCCGGGTTCTTCACGGAGCTCTTGCGGAAGTCCCTTGCTTCGGCTGGGATTGAGGTGGTGGCCCCGCTGGGCGATGGCTTGGACGGTGCTGCCCTCGCTGCGACGCGCCGCGGGCTCATCCAGGAAAGGTACATCCACCGTGACGGAACAAACTGGCCCGACTAGCCCCACTGACGCTGACAGGCTCGCGGGCCTGCGCACGGAACTCGCCGGGCTGGAGACAGAAGCCGCGGCCGAGAACCTGAGCGAGCTGGACATCCTGGGCACCGAGGAACTCGTCGCGGCAATGCTTGCCCACAGTGCAGGAGTTCACGCTGCGGTTGAGGCGGCAAGCCCTGCGATTGTGCAAACGGTCGACGCCGTTGCGGAGCGACTCCAGCGCGGGGGTCGCCTTCTTTATGTGGGGGCTGGAACGGCCGGGCGTCTGGGTGTGCTCGACGCGAGCGAGTGCCCGCCGACGTTCGGCACCCCGCCGGGACTCGTCGTCGGACTTATCGCAGGTGGCGTCCAAGCGATCCAGAAGCCGGTGGAGTACGCCGAGGATAACGCGACCGCAGGCGCGCGCGACCTGCACGATATTAACGTGACGGAAGCGGACGCCGTCGTGGGTATTACTGCGTCCGGCCGAACGCCTTACGTGATCGGCGCGCTGGAAGAGGCCCGGAAGAAGGGGGCGTTCACGGCGTCGCTGGCGTGTAATAAGGGTTCGGCCGTCAGCCATCTGGCGGACGTGGCGATTGAGGTGGTTGTGGGTCCGGAGTTCATCGCGGGCTCCACGCGGCTGAACTCGGGCACGGCGCAGAAACTTGTCCTGAACATGATCAGCACGCTGGTGATGGTGAAACTCGGCAAGACGTACGGGAACCTGATGGTTGACCTGCGCGCGACCAACGAGAAACTCCTGGCACGCTCGCAACGGACAGTGCAGCACGCGACTGGGGTGGACGCGCATCAAGCCGTAGCCGCACTGGACTCGGTCAACGGCTCTGTAAAAGCGGCCATCCTGGTGCTGCTGACCGGCATCGAACCCGCTCAGGCCAAGAGTGCCTTGGAAGAAGCCGGCGGTTTCCTGCGGAGGGCGATCGAAAACCAGAAGTAACCCGAACGGCGGTGTTGGCCCGAGCGCATAAAGTTGCATGCAGGAGGGCAGATGAATACATACACAGCCGTGCCCAGCGGCGAACAAGTTGTGCAGGAACTGCCGTGGCGGTGGAAGGTCCAAGGCAGGATCTTCGTGATCGGCGGTCTGGGGTTCATGTTCGATGCATGGGACGTCACGCTCAACGGCATCCTCATTCCGCTGCTGTCAAAGCATTGGTCACTGCAGCCGGCTGACGCTGCGTGGATCGGCACGGCCAACCTGATCGGCATGGCCGTGGGCGCGTTCGCGTGGGGAACCATCGCCGACACCATCGGGCGCAAGAAGGCCTTCACGGCAACCCTCCTGATCTTCAGCATCTTCACCGTGCTCGGCGCCTTCGCACCGGACATCGTGTGGTTCTGTATCTTCCGCTTCATGGCCGGGTTCGGGCTGGGCGGCTGCATCCCGGTGGACTACGCGCTGGTGGGTGAATTCACGCCGCGCAAGCAGCGGGGCCGAGTCCTCACTGCAATGGATGGCTGGTGGCCCGTGGGCGCGGCGCTCTGTGGTTTCATCTCCGCCGGCCTTGTTGCTGCCTTCGGTGACTGGCGGCTCACCATGCTGGTCATGGTGTTGCCTGCGCTCCTCGTTTTCTGGGTCCGGCGCAGTGTTCCCGAGTCTCCGTTGTTCCTGATTCGCTCGGGCCGCCGGGCTGAGGCAGCGGCGGTGATTGATGGTTTGGTGGAGGCAACGGGCGCCTCACCCCGGGCATATAGCCTGCCCGAACCCCAGGCCGCTCCCCGGCTCTCCCCCGGCAGCGCCTGGGAACAGTTGCGCAAGATCTGGACCTTCAACTGGAAAATCACGACTGCAGCCTGGGCCCTGTTCTTCAGCATCCTGTTGGTCTATTACCTGTCCCTCACCTGGATGCCCCGGATTCTCATCGGTGCCGGTTTCGAGGAGTACAAAGCCTTCGTCACCACAGCCGGGATGGCCGCCGTCGGGCTTTTGGGCGTGATAGCCGCCGCGCTGCTGGTGGAGCGGGTGGGCCGTAAGTGGATCCTCGCCGTCACCGGTCCGCTTTCCGCGCTGACGTTGGTGATCGTCGCGTTTGTGGTGGACGTGCCTTCGGCGGCTGTGTTCTGGCTGCTGGTGTTTGGCTTCGTGGTCCAGGTGGCGATCCCGGTCCTCTACGCCTACGTGTCCGAGCTGTATCCCACCGAACTCCGGGGCTCAGGTTTCGGCTGGGCTTCGACGTTCTCCCGCATCGGCGCGGGCTTCGGACCTTTGGTATTCGCCTCGTTCTTCTGGCCCGAATTCGGCTTGGCGCAGTCGTTCGCGATGGCCGGCGGACTGGTCCTGGTCTCGGTTCTGTGGATGGCGTTCTTCGCCCCGGAGACGAAGCAGCGCGTGTTGCAGTAGCCGCCCCGCCCTCCCCAACTAGGGGACAGCACATGTTGCACTGGGCCCTCAGTGCGACAGGTGCTGTCCCCTACTTGGGCGACCAGCCGCGGGCTTCGAGCGCCCTCCGGACCTTGGCCACAGCGGACCTCGCGTCGTTGGTCATGTGACGCTTGGATATCCTGACCAGGATCCACCCTGCCCGAGTGAAGTCCTCCTCGCGGGCAATATCCCGCACGACCTGCTCCGGATCGGAATGGCCCACGCCCTCGTACTCGACGGCAACGCGCTGCTCGCGATAGGCCAAATCCGGTTGACGCACGACGCCGGCACTCAACTCAGTGGGCACGTTGACTTCAGCTTCGGGCAGGCCACCCCACTCAAGCGCGAGCCTCAGTCGAGTTTCAGGTGCGGAATCCGAACCGACGCAGGCTTGTTCCAGTGCAAGACGCGCCTTCCGGATCCCCGGTGTCCCCCAATGACGGTCGAGCATCTCCTCCAACTCATCCAAGGTGCAGTGTGCTTTATTGCGTCCCTCGAATTCCTGCCTCGGTATGCGCAGCAAATGATCCGCAACGACCGTGATCTCGTTGATGTCCATCTTGCGGGCGCAATCGAGCCATGTCCGGGCACGGCTGGTGATGTACATGCCGTCGAGGACTACGATTTCGTCCTCAAAGAACTGGCCCTTATGCCCAACTACACCTCTTCGTCGCGGTCTACCCATGGTGTCCGGTCTTGAAATGTGCACTGCTGGCTCGTGGCTACCCGGCAGGAATCCCGGGAACTCCCACAACAGGAAGGCCGTCGCGTGGGATGCGGCCGAAAATGGTGTTACGAGAGTCAGAGGCCGGACGCGATCCGTCAGACCGGGTCCTTCGATCGAACGGGGAACAAGGATTTGGCGGCTTGGTGAGTCCAAATCTCTGTGGCGTAAACGCCCAACGGTTACGCCGGCGTCGAGGGCTTCCTGCCGGGTGAACGGCTTCGAGCTCAAAGGCTCAGGCAACGGCCGCGGGATCTTCATGAACCCATGCTGGCAAATCTGACGAGGGCGTGTGGAGTTATCCACAACCCATCATGTGCGTCAGGAAACTGAGGGACAGCACTTGTTCCTATGAGTGCTCATTGCGACGTTTGCTGTCCCCTAGTTGGGTGCCGTCCCCTACTTGGGAGCAGCGGCGAGGTTCGCCAAAGTTTGGACCAGCAGGCGGCGCTCCACTACCTTGATGCGCTCGTGCAGGGTTTCCTCGGAGTCGTCCGGCAGAACGGACACGGCTTCCTGGGCAATGATGGGGCCCGTGTCCACACCGGCGTCGGCCCAATGAACCGTGCAGCCCGTGACCTTCACGCCGTAAGCCATGGCGTCGCGGACACCGTGGGCGCCAGGGAAGGACGGAAGCAACGCGGGGTGTGTGTTGACGTACTTGCCATTGAAGGCCTCGATGAAGTCGGCGCTCACGATCCGCATGAACCCGGAAGACACCACCACGTCCGGGTTATAGGAAAGGACCTTGTCGCGGAGGGCAACGTCCCATTCGGCGCGGGTTTCGAACGAGTTGAAGTTCACCACGAAGGTCTCAATGCCAGCCTCGTCGGAGCGCTCCACACCGTAGGTATCGGGGCGGTCGGCACCCACAGCAGCGATCTCGACATCCAGTTCACCCGACTTCACGGCGTCGATGACAGCCTGAAGATTGGAACCGGTACCGGACACGAGGACAACAATGCGCATTGCACTAGCTTATGGGCGGCTCGCGTAGGCTGGAAAACATGAATCCCGACGTCGGTCCCAGGCCGAGCCAGCAACCCCGCACCGCTGCGGAAAAGTCCGCTTTCGGGGTGACACAGATCCTGTTCCGCGCTTTCCTTTTGTCGGCTTTGGGATCGTTTTTCGTGTTCTCCCTGAACGTGAACTACGTGTGGTTGAGCGCCATCCTGACGATCGCTGGTTTGGTGTTGGGGATTGTGGTCCTGGTCCGGTCGGTGAAGTACAAGCATCCCCGGCTGGTGTTGTTCGGCACCATCTCTGGGCTCGTGGTCTCGGCGGTCATGTGCCTGCTGATTCTGACGTCTGTGCTGTTCTTCAAACAAGTCACCACGTATCAGGATTGTGCCCGCTCGGCCCTGACGGAATCCGCCAAGACACAGTGCCTCACGCAGCTTGAGGACTCGATGCCGGGTCCGGTCCGCTAACCAACAAGCTCAGGCGTGTTCGTCGTCGAACGCTACTTCGTCCAGGTTCGCCTCGCGCAGCTTCTGGCGGCGTTCCAGCCAGGGCCCTACTGCGTAACCGATCACGACGCCGATGCCCACTTCGGCGGCCAGCCAGACTGCCGTCCACAGCGGGTGGGGTCCGATTTCCGTGAGCCGGCCTATACCGGCTGAACCTCGGGCGACCCATGCGAGAGCGCCGCTAAGCAGCCCCGCCACGGAACCGATGAACGCGCCCAGGAACAACGTGGACGCCGCGGCCGTGAACCAGCGGGCCTTGATTTTGATGGAGAGCCACTCGTCAAAGTGATTTTCGCCTTCGCGGAGGAACCACCAACCGGCCATGATCCCCGCAACCACGGGGAGGGCAAGAGCCATAGGCCCGGCGTCGAGTTGTCCGGAGGGAAGCCCACCGAAAACCGGGACGGCAGGCAGGGGCCCGACGGCGGTGCCCAGCGGCCCGGCGTGGGAGCCGACTCCGAGCGAGAAGCCAGCCCCGGAGGACCAGGCCAAAGCAAAGACCACGAGGTTAGGGAGGAATCCGAGCTGCGCGATCGTGAGGACTGCGCCGCCCAGAGCGCCGGCTTGGAGACCTTCGTAAACAGCAATGATGTCCGTCCAGTGCCACACGATGTCCACGGCCAACAGCACCGCGGCGAGGCAAACTGCCGCCATGGTCGCAACGAATCCGGCCTTCAACGCTGAGCCGACGTATGAGCCCGCCCACCGTGAGTGCTGGCTGGTCTTGGCGATCCAGGCGACGGCGTCCACGCCGATGAGCCTGCTCCAGGAGCCTGCCTCGCGTCGGGCGCCGACCACCAGGCCCAGCGCGAAGGAGATCAGGGGGATGGTCATGGCGAACCAGAGGTTGATGACTACTTCCGGGGTGCGGCACACGAATCCTGTCGCAGTCCCGAACGCGCCGTAAACAACGCAGGCGCCCAGAAATGCCTGCCACAGCTGGTCCGTGTAGGAAGCGCGCGCAAGTCGTCGCCCCGCCCGCCATGCAAGCAGGAAGGGAATGAGCGTCAGGCCCAGGGGAATCAGCGAAAGAAGACCCGTTCCGGGCTGACCGGCTGTGCCTATGTTGACCTGCGCCAACGTCAGCGGAACCCCGTGGATGAGCAGCCACGCCTGACCGGCAAGGCGCGCCAAAAAGTCCACGTTTCTGTTTTGGAATCCGTCAGTGGCCCACACCCCGACCAACGGAAGTATCACAACAATGGCCGAAATGAAGGCTGCCTGCGCCGCTTCCAAACCACCCTGTAGCCAAAGGGGCATCGGGAGGCCACGGTTTCCGGTCTGATCAGCGCGCAGTTTCATCGTGTTCTATCGTGCCACGGTAGGCACCCCTCCCCCGGCAGGCGCCCTGTAATACCGCGAATTCCAGCGCTTTTTGCCTGAACCGGCCGTAAAATGGGAGATGTTCGCAAGGGGTGACTGGAGGAGCGCATGAGTTCGTCTGCTTCACATGCACGCGGTGTCCACTTCGGACGGCAAGACATCCAGGTTGTTGGTCTGGGTGTGGGTGCCGTTCTGGCGCTGGTTGGCGTCCTGGGGTTCATTCCGGGCATCACCATGCAGTATTCGGAGCTGCAATTCTTCGGCCCGAACTCGCACGCGATGCTCTTTGGCGTGTTCCAGGTATCCATGCTGCTCAACCTCGTACAGCTGGCCATCGGCGCGGCAGGTTGGGCGATGTCCCGCACCGCGCACGGCGCACGAAACTTCCTGATGGGCTTCGGCGCCCTGTACGTGGTGCTGAGCATCTATGGACTGAGCGTCGGAGTCGACTCGGCAGCCAACTTCCTCTCCCTGAACTCCGTGGACAACTGGTCTCACATGGTGCTGGGCATCCTGATGATCGCCGCCGGTTGGATGTTCGCCCAGTACTTCACAGACGATAAAAAGGCCCGGAAATAATAGAAGCCGGGAACTAGGAGCGGCCAATGAACAGGTGTCACAACTAATTACAGAAAGTCGTACTAGCAGCTGGTGCAGCCACCTACGGATTCTCTCCAAAGGTTGCACCAGCCTTCTTTGTTAATGCTCGACGGCGGGTGGCTGGGTTACGCGGTCAGGCTCACGGCCTGACTGGACGTCGTGGCACAAATGACGCACAAAAGTGCTGGACTTCCCTGCTGCAGCCCAACGAGACTGTGTACACGAACAGGCACATGGCCTAGTGGGGGTCAACGGATGAGGCCGGTTCACATCGTCTGAAGGGACAAGGTCAATGAACGACCTCTCGGCATTTTTCCCCTTGATCGCCGGCATTCTTGGCGTGATTGTTGTCATCGGCTTCGTTTGGTTGGCAACCAAGGCGATGTGGAAAGTGGCGGAACCGAACGAAGCACTGATCATCTCAGGGCTGACCCGCGGCACGCTCGAAAATACTGACGGCATGGATTTCAAGATCGTCACAGGCAAGGGCGCTCTCGTAGTTCCCGGGCTGCAAACAGTCCGAACCCTTGCGCTGACGCTGAACGAAACAGAACTCAAGGTTTCCTGCGTGACGTCCCAGGGCATCCAGGTGATTGTGGACGGCGTGGTGATCTACAAGATTGGCGACGCTCCGCCGTTCATCGCCAACGCTGCGCGGAGGTTCCTGGGTCAGCAGCCGAAGATGGAGAGCCAGGTCTACAACGTGTTTGAAGGGCATCTCCGCTCGATCATCGGCAGCATGACTGTTGAGGAGATCATCCGCGAGCGCGACAAGCTCGCCTCCCTCGTCCGCAGTGCAAGTGGCGTGGAGATGGAGAAGCTTGGACTCGTGGTGGATTCCCTGCAGATCAAGGACCTGCAGGACCCAACGGGCTACATCCAGAACCTCGCCAAGCCGCACATTGCCCAGGTCAAAATGGAGGCCCGGATCGCCGAGGCTACGCGCAACCGTGAGGCGGCTGAGAAGGAAGCGGAAGCTGCTGCACTGATTGCTGATGCCCAAAGCCTGTCCGCCATCAAGCAATCAGCCGCGCAGGCGAATGCTGAACAGGCCCGGGCCAACGCTGCGCAGGCCGGACCACTGGCCGACGCCACTGCCCGTCAACAAGTGGTGGTCCAGGAAACCGAAGTGGCAAAACTTGAGGCCGACCGCGAAGAGCAGAAGCTGCAGACCACCATCCGCAAGCCCGCAGATGCCAAGGCCTATGCCCAGAGGACCGAAGCCGAAGCGAAGAAGGCTGCTGACATCAGTGCCGCCGAGGCCCTGGCAAAGCGCATCGAACTCGACGCTCAGGCCAACGCCCGCCGCGTCGAACTTGAGGCCCAAGCGAATGCTGGAGCTGCGGCGGCAATGGCCGGTGCAACCCGTGTGACCGGTGAGGCCGAGGCAGCTGCGACGACTGCCCGAGGTAATGCGGCAGCATCCGCAGTGAAGGCCAAGGCATTGGCTGAGGCAGAAGGTATCAAAGCCCGCGGTGAAGCGTTGGAGACAAACCAGGAAGCTGTTATCAACCAGCAGATTGCGGAAAACATGCCTGCCATCGTTTCGGCCGCGGCAGAGCCTTTCTCGCGCATCGGGCAGCTGACGGTGCTCAATGGCGGCGACGGGCTGAACAGCATGGTGGGCGGGATCCTGTCCCAGGTTGGCAGCTTCCTGCCGTCGCTGGCTTCCGCATTGAAGGGGAACGGAGCTAACCGGCCGCCGGCACCGCCCACCCGGTCCACTGCTGTGAAGTCTCCGCCGGCGAAGGCTTCAGATGCGGCGTCAGATGCATAGAGAGGTCAATCGGAGCCTCACCGGCAAGATCGGAAGGGTCACCGGCACCATCGCCCCCGGCACTATCGGCGAAGTCATGCTCCCCTTCCATGGCGGTACCAGCGCATTTTTTGCCTACCCGTTCGACAAGACGAGCATCTTTCCTGTGGGCGAAAAGGTACTGGTGATCTACTTTGAGCCGCCGCAAACCGTCTATGTGGATGAGCTTCCGGATGTGTTGCGGGAATCATGACCGCGGACTCGCCCGGAGAGGCAGAGACCACTAAGGCTGTGGGCCGTAGATGAATTCCTTGGCGTGATGGACTGCCTTCTTGAAGGCGTCGTTACGCAGCGAGACCTGCTCTTTGCTCCCGCCCTTGCCGGGTTCGACAAACATCGTGGGCCCTGGACGGAGGATCCAAATATCCCCGGCCGGCGGAAGGTAGAAGACGCCAAAGGACCGATGTTCGGGATCGTCCGTCCAGATAGGAACCACTGCCACAGCCGCCCCGGTATCTACATTGATCCACTGAGCGCGCGGCATGGGCTGCTCGTGGACTTCCGGATCCAGGAACGGCGCGGTTCCCTTTCCCCAGCGTTTCTCGAATCTCTCGTAGAACGCGGGCATCAGATGGCTGTCGTACGAGCGCCAGGCACTCATAGGTATCTCCTTCGGACTTTGGGCGAGGGGAATCCGGGGGTTGTCCTGGGCAGCGGTTCCCAGCGGACCGGGCCGAACACGAGAGGCTGCGGATCCTTTTGACTGCCAGCGGGAGTAGCCGGCGCTTTATGGACACGGACCTTTACTGGCTCACCTGAGGAACCGCTCCGCCCTGACGAACCGCGGGACGAGGTCCCCGTTCGCCTGCTGCGGTCATAAGCACTCCGCTTCGCCGGATCCGAGAGCACAACATACGCCTGCATGATGGCGTGCAGTTCCTGGAGGTCGGCCGCCTTGGTGGTGTCGCCGTCGTCGGGCTTTTTGCGGGTATCCGGGTGATGGGTACGGAGCAGCGAGCGGTAGGCGTGGGTGATTTCACGGGCTGTCGCGCTGGGAGCCACGTTCAGGATCGAGTAGTAGTCGGGTTGGTTGTTACTCACTGCTGGTTCCGGAAAAGTGCTGCGGATTTGGCGATGGCCCCCGGCATGGGCCGGGAGCCATCAATCGGGAGACAACGTCAGGGGCCGCGTTTTCCTCTGCGCAACAAGCGCTGTGGCGTGGCACGAAGCCTGCGCCCTCTTTTCCGATGCTGCGGCCGATCCGAAGCTCCCGGCGTGACGCTCCGCTGGGTTGGCCACCCCCGGGTGGAGCTCCAGCGGAGCAGCTGTGGCTAGGCGTTGATCTCCTGCCGTTGGCTGTTGGAGGAGATCTCAATGCGCCGCGGCTTTGCCTTTTCGGCGACGGGGATGCGGAGTGTCAGCACACCTGCGTCGTAGCTTGCCTGGACGCCATCGGTATCCAGGGTGTCCCCCAAGATCAGCTGCCGGCTAAAGACGCCTTGAGGACGCTCAGCAGCAATCATCTCGGTATCCTCACCTGCAGGCGACTTCCGTTCTGCCTTAACCGTCAACACGTTGCGCTCGACATCCAGCTCCACCGAGTCAGGGCTTACACCGGGGAGATCAAGTGCAACGATGAATTCCTCGCCCTCCTGCCAAGCATCCATCGGCATGCCTGCAGGGCGTGCTGTTGTGCCAAAAACCTGTTGGGCGAGCCTGTCGAATTCGCGGAACGGGTCTGTGCGCATCAGCATTTGGTTCTCACTCCTTCAGATCTTGATGCGGTTTTGTTGTCGTGCCAGCCTTCCAGATCTGTGTTGGCTGGTATAGATTTTTTATAGCACCGGCGAGAAAGTGGTGCAAGAGGTTTTTTCAAAGATTTTTTGAGAGGTTTGCATGGCTGGTGATCGCGACACCGAGCGGCTGGATCACGACGGCGGCAGGCCCGCTGAGGCGGACGACGCTGGCACGCGCGACACTGCCGAGCGTGACGGTCTTGGCGTCTACGCCATCTCCGTCGCGGCTGAACTCGTGGGTACAGGGCAGCAAAACCTCCGCCTGTACGAACGCAAAGGGCTGCTCACCCCGAAAAGGACCGACGGCGGCACCCGCCGCTACAGCGAAACGGACCTTGCGACGCTGCGCAGGATTGGCGCACTCCTGGACGAGGGCCTGAACCTTGCCGGAGTGAAACTGGTGCTCGAGTTGGAGGCCGCAAACCGGGGGCTCACGGAAGACAACCGGGAGCTGACCGAGGACAATCGTGGGCTGAAGGAAGACAACAGAGGGCTCAAGGAAGACAATCGTGGGTTGCGGAAGGATCTGAAGCGGGCGCGGGGCGACGAGGCATGAGCGCCCGAAGAGCGCTCTGCGTGCCCTCCACTCAGGTCTGTCTGGGACCTAAAATAGCCCGCAAACAACCATTGAAGCTTTAAACCGACTTCCATAGGTCCAGATTTTTCCAGTCCAGCGGAAAGCCCATGCTCACACCCGGGGAGATGAGTTCTGATCCATCAGGCGCTTGAAGGTGGATCTCGAGCTTTTTGATCTGTGTCTTGAAGGTCAAACACCAACTTGAGCCGCTGGTGTGTGACCTCAGCATGAAGCCCAGCACCGCTGCATATATGTAGAGTCTTTGATGCGGTTTTGGCGTTTCTGTGAAGTCCCGCTCGAGAAGGTGATCGAGCAAGCCACCCCGTGTTTCGTGGGCCTTGATTGATAGAGCTCGTTTGAATGCTCGGTTGAACAAACGCGAGCCGTGTGCGCAGACGTTTCGAAAGTCGACCATCATGCGAAGCACAGCACCGAAGGCTCTAGGATGGACGAAGCCAAACATCTGGGCGACTTCACGCGCGTCCTGTGTCTGCATGAGGTCATAGAGGAACGGCAATTTTCCGAAACTAAGCACCTCGGTGACTGCCCAGATCGGTATTGGCTGCTGAGGATATTTCAACAGGTGATGTGCAATGAAGTCTTCGTCCTCCGCGCCGGAACGAACCGCATCCCGGCAGGTTTCTTCCCATGCCTCAAACTTCGTTCCACCGCCACTGGGCTGATCGCAAATCCGCCTGTCAAGACAATCCTTGGACAAATGCGCGGCAACGTTCTTTGCAGCGAGTGTATGGGCCATGGCAGCCCTGAGACGAACTTCGAAGTCCAGAAGGCCTTCAAGACATACGCGTGCCAACTTGAAATCAAACGCCTCCAGTTTCATCACATGATCAAAACTGGCACCAGGGATGTAGTTGTCTCCTCGATACTGACGCTGCCGCTCATTTACCTCGTCTCGCGGAAGTAGCTGCCGGAAAACGTATCGGTATGCCCCTGAGCGGAAGTAGCCCACGCGTGTAAGAAAATTGATTGCCTCGGCGCGGTCAGGAACGGCAAGACCCCGGGCTTCAAGTTGCCGGAGTAGCTCATCGCGCTCTTTGAATTCCTTCGTGTACTCCACGCTTCACCGTTTATCGCACAATGAAAATCGCCCCCTTGAGCCGAGGCTCAGAGGGGGGCGATGTCTGATGAGTAAAACCTAACACAATCTACTGACAGACGAGCATTTACCAGCCGTACCCGCTGGTTCCTCCTTCCAGAGCCGTCGTCAGAGGATAGCCGTCATTCCGTTCCACCCCTGACCGATGACGCTCCCGATGGGCCACTTGGCGCCGCCGCTTCCTGAAAAGAGCCACATGGCCCCACTCGTGTCGCGCGCCATGATGTCGGCTTTACGGTCTCCGCTGAAATCACCCGGTCCGAAGACTGCGCTCATTACATTCCATCCCTGGCCAATCTGGGTCTGAGGCAACCAGCCCCCTGCACCGTTGCCCGGATACAGCCACAGCCGACCACTGGAATCGCGTGCGGCAACATCAGAGGCGCCGTCTGTGTTGAAGTCGCCCACGCCCATGATGTCCGTCATCCCGGACCACCCGGACCCAATCTGCACGCGTGCGAGCCAGCCACCCTTGCCGTTTCCGGGGTAGAGCCAAAGAACACCACTGCCGTCTCTAGCCGCAACGTCAGCGTTGCCGTCACCGTTGAAATCACCTACGCCGGTGATTGCTGTCATGCCGTTCCACCCCTGCCCGGCCTGAACTCTTGGCAGCCAGCCGGCCGCGCCATTTCCCCCATACAGCCACAGCACGCCGGTGTTATCGCGGGCAAGAATGTCCGACTTCCCGTCACCGTTGAAGTCACCCGGGGCAAGAAGTGCAGTCATGATGTTCCAACCCTGACCGACCTGAGTTCGATCCAGCCATCCGGCCGCACCATCACCCGGATACAGCCAGAGCACACCCGCACCGTCGCGGGCGAGAACGTCGGCGGTGCGGTCACCGTTGAAATCATTCTTAACTGGTCGCGGATCTGCGGGCTTAAGGACTGTCACTGAAGCACTGCCCTGATTGGCCACGTACGCCGTGCCTGTATATTCGTGGACAGCCACGGCCACGGGCTGGGCTCCAGTTCGGACGACAGTGGAAGTGTTTGAGGAGTCAATGACGGAAACGCCACCACGACTCAGTGTTGCGTAGGTTCTGTGGCGGGTGGAGTCCACAGCCAAGGAAGTCGGCTGGCTGGGAATGCTGATCTGGGCGATCTTGCTCCTTGTTGCTGGGTTGACCAGCACCACCGACGAGTTGCCAGTAGCACTCAGGGATTCAACATAAACGGTGCCAGTCCAAGAGTCGACGGCCACCTTCCCAAACGTCTCATTGGCCTGATACAGGGTGCTTGCGTGATTGGAGTCGTCCACAAGTCCGAGCTGGCTCTGCGGGCTGTCAATGTAGGTTCCCGCTTGCGTTCGATAGACCTCGTTAGTCCGGGTGTTCACAGCATGACCGATGGCATCCCCCGCGCCAAGGACGTAGACGTCCTTGGCGTTCGTTTGTCCGTCGATGACCGTCAATACCCCGCCTGTGGTGACAAAGACCTTGTTTCTTGAGGAATCGACAACCACGCTCCGAGGAGTGGAAGTGTAGTAGGGGATGTCCACTACCGAATGGCTCGCCCAAGGGTCAATAACGGTGATCCCGTTGCTGTAGGCAACATACACTTTCCAAGTGACCTGGTTGACGGCCACGATGCGCGGATTGGGGCCGGTTTTGACCCTTCCCGCGACCGCGGCGTCATTCATGATGACAACAGACCCGTCAGCACCCGCTTTACCTGCAACACTGACGTAGGCAGTGCTTCCCCGAGTCGCAACACCTTGAGCAATGCCACCTACATCGACTGCGGTCACTTTTCTCGTGTCCGCATCGATGACGGACACCCCACTGTCGGTGGCAACGTAGACATCCCCAGTGTCGGCGACTGCAATGTCATGTGGGGCTGTGCCAACGGCAATATCGAACGACGTGGAGTCGGCAACGGCGGGCGACCCAGCCATCAACGAAACGGCAAGCGAAACGACGACGGCGAGCGCCGCCGTCGTTCGCTTAAGACGAGATTTTCCGACTACAGACACAGCAGTGTAGGACGCGACAGAACCCAATGGGACCCCCAGAAAATGAGACGCGACTGCCGCGTCGATGAGCGGAGTCTACAGCCTGTTCAGGGAACTCACAGAATCGCCGTCATCCCATTCCACCCGGTGCCAACACGGGAAGCCGAAGGCCACGCCGTTCCCCCGTTACCGGAGTAAAGCCGCAGCTCACCGGCAGAGTTACGCGCCAAGATATCTGCCCGCCCGTCGCCGTCGAAGTCGCCGGGTCCAACCAGGGAGCTCATGACGTTCCAGCCTTGCCCAATGGTCTGTCGCGGCAGCCAGCTGCCGTATCCATTGGGCGGGTAGAGCCAGAGCGCACCGGCACCGTCACGGGCAGCAACATCGGACAGGCCATCACCGTTGAAGTCGCCTACGCCCGTGATCTCGGACATGTCGGACCAGCCGGAGCCAACCCAGGTACGGGGCAGCCAGCCGCCCCTGCCATCGCCGTGATAGACCCATAATGCGCCACCGCGGTCCCGGGCGACCACGTCTGGGAACCCATCACCGCGGAAGTCGATTCCCTCGATCGCGCTCATGCCTTCCCAGCCGTTGCCGATTTGCACACGCGGCTGCCATCCACCTGAACCGTTGCCCGGGTAGAGCCACAGCACGCCGCCGCCATCGCGGGCCATAACATCAGCTTTGCCGTCCCCATTGAAGTCGCCGGGAGCCACCATCGCCGTCATGACGTTCCAGCCTTGGCCCACCTGCGCACGAGGCATCCAGCCACCCGAGCCGTTGCCGGGGTACAACCACAGAACACCAGTGCCGTCCCGAGCCAGAACATCGGCGTTGCCGTCACCGTTGAAGTCGTTCTTGGCGGGCACCGATACGGACCCATCGATAACGGCTACGGAATCGCTTTCTATGTTGACCACGTAAGCCTTGTTTGTGGCGGCGTTCACCGCAGCGGCAAACGGCTCCTGCCCCGTGTACACAGCGGAACTGCTGTTGTCCTGTCCGTCAATGATCGTGGTGCCCCGGCCGGAGGTGGGAACGTAAATCTTGTTGCTTGCCTCGTTGATCGCAATGTCCCTAACGTACGAAGACGTGGGCACTTGGGCTATTTCAGAAAGGGTGGCGGCGTCGAGGACTTTGACCGCCCCGTCAAGGGAAGAGCTGTCAACAGCGACATAGATCCTGTTGGTGGCTTTGTTCACCGCCAACTGTCCCAGCTTGCTGGTGCTGCTGAACTTTCCTGTGACAGCGTCCGTTGCTCCGTCGATGACACTGACGCCCGCCCCGTATCGGCCGAGCGTGGTGTAGTAGATCTTGTTGGTTGCTTTGTTGATTGCGAGGTCCAGGATGCCGCCGGCACCGATGTTGATCGAGGCGGTGACTTGAGCGCTTGCATCAAGGACCTTGATGGCCCCGCCGGACAGGACATAGGCCTTGCCTGTTGAAGGGTTCACCTGAATGTTCTGGGCGCCACCCGTTAGCGGAACGGTCGTGGTGGCGTTGGTTGCACCATCGATGATGGTTACGCCGCCGCTGATGCCGACGTAGATCTTGTTGCTGATTTCGTTCACCGCCAGGACGGACGGTTCAGCTGTCATCGGCACGCGTACGGCAGGACCATACGTGGCCCCGTCCACCACGGAAACATAGCCGCCTGCTGTGCTGATGTAGATCTTGTTGGTCACCGTGTTCACGGCAACATCAAAGGCCCTGTCTCCTGCGTCAACGGCAGGCGCCCCGGCTGGTCCCCCTATACGGGTCACACCTTCGATCGACGTCACGAACACCGTGTTCGTCACAGGGTTTACAGCGATCCTTGCCGGCTGCTCACCTGTCGAGAAGATATCCGTCACCGCGTCAGCCATAGCCGGTGACGCCGGCGAACCGACGGTTCCCAGCAACAGAGCCAAGCCCAAGCCGACGGCGACTGACCGTGCCGCCGCCCGGCGCCGCCGTCGTACGCTTACTCCCCCAAGCGCGCGCGAACCATCCCCAGCAGCAAACATGGCAAGACCCCCCAAAAGTCGAGACGCGGCAGCGCGTCATAGAACGGGAGTCTACCCGGCGGCTCCGACAAACAGGACACCCTCCTGTTAACCAACTCTTCCTCCACAGGCCACCCGTTCGAACCCACAAGGCCAACCGCTCCGACCACCGTTGAAGGCGTGAGGATCGCAATCGTCGCCGAATCATTCCTGCCACTGATGAATGGGGTAACCCATTCGATACTGCGGGTGCTGGAACATCTGCAGGAGCGCGGGGATGAGGTGATGGTGATCGCGCCGTCGACGTCGGACACTGATGTTTCGAGCGTCGTGAAGGGTGCGTATGTGCACAGGCTTCCCTCAGTGCCGCTGGCCGGTTACACGAATGTGCGGGTTGCGTTGGGTGGTGTGAATCGGGTCAAGCGAATCCTTGCCGATTTCGCCCCCGACGTCGTTCATCTCGCCTCGCCGTTCGTCCTTGGCTGGCGCGCCGTGCAGGCCGCCGATCAACTCGGGATCCCGACGGTCGCGATCTACCAAACCGAAGTTCCCAGCTACGCCGCCCGCTACGGGGTGCCGTTCCTGGAGAACTGGGCGTGGAGCCGCGTGGACAACATCCACCTTCTGGCCACCCGAACCCTTGTGCCGTCCACGTTCGCGCTGAACCAGTTGCGCGGACGCGGGATCCTGCGCGTGGATATGTGGCGCCGCGGTGTGGACACCGCGCGCTTCAACCCGGCGAAACGTTCGACGGCATGGCGCATCTCGGTAGCGCCTGAGGGTCAACGGATCATCGGCTACGTCGGCCGCCTCGCGGTGGAGAAACAGGTGGAAGACCTGGCTGTGCTCGCGGACCTGCCGGATACGAAGCTGGTGATCGTTGGAGATGGCCCGCAACGCGAAGCACTCCAAACGGCGCTGCCGAACGCCCACTTTACGGGCTTCCACGGCGGAGATGCCCTGGCGCAGGCCGTGGCAGGCTTCGATCTTTTCGTCCATCCCGGCGAGTTCGAGACCTTCTGCCAGACCATCCAGGAAGCCATGGCATCGGGTGTTCCTGTGGTCGCGACCGGCCGCGGCGGGCCCTTGGACCTCGTGGAAAACTCCCGCACGGGTTGGCTCTACGAGCCGGGGAACCTGACCCAACTTCGCGACTATGTGCAGGACCTGATGGGCGACGACGCCAAGCGCCGCGCCTTCGCAGCGGCAGCAACCGCGTCAGTCCAGGGCCGGACGTGGCCCGTGCTCAGCGCCGACTTGGTGCGGCATTACAACGAAGTCGTCGCCGGCATTCCCAGCGAAGCCGGCCCCACTGAACTGACCTCAAGCAAAGGACCCTCCTCATGAAGATCTCTGTGATCGGCTGCGGCTACCTCGGCGCAGTCCACGCCGCAACGCTCGCGTCCATGGGCCACACCGTGGTGGGCATCGACGTCGATTCCCACAAGGTTGAGCAGCTCAACAAGGCGCTGGCTCCCTTCCACGAGCCCGGCCTGGATGAACTGCTCAGCGATGGACGCACCACGGGCCGCCTGAAGTTCACGACAGATTTCTCAGCGGCAGCCGATGCCAAAGTCCATTTCCTTTGTGTGGGCACGCCCCAGTCCAAGACCTCTGACACGGCCGATCTCTCCTACCTGATGAGCGCCACGAAGAGCCTCCTCCCCCACCTGGCCAAGAGTGCCGCCGTCGTGGGTAAATCAACGGTGCCGGTAGGCACCGTGGAGACGCTGCGCGCGGTCCTGGCTCGACGCTCGGACGTCCTGCTCGGCTGGAATCCCGAGTTCCTGCGCCAAGGCACAGCCGTCAAGGATTCCCTGGTTCCCGATCGCCTGGTTTACGGCGTTCCCGGCGGCAAAGGTGCCGCAGCCGGCGCTCCCGTGACTGCCGTTCTGGATGCCGTGTACGAGCCGCTTATCAGCGCGGGCATCCCTCGTTTGGTCTGCAACTTTGCAACTGCGGAGCTGATCAAGTCGGCGTCGAACGCGTTTCTGGCCACGAAGGTCAGCTTCATCAACGCGATGGCGGAGCTGTGCGATGCATCGGGTGCTGACGTGGGCGAGCTCAGCGAGGCGATGGGCCTGGACCCGCGCATCGGAAACCGGTACCTGCACGCGGGACTCGGATTCGGCGGGGGTTGCCTGCCCAAGGACATCCGCTCCTTCCGCGCCCAATCGCGCGAGCTTTCCGTCCCGTCCGTGGACCGATGGATGGCGTTGGTGGACACCATCAACCTGGACCAGCGAACGCGCGCCGTGGATGTGGCAAGGGAAATGTGCCGCGGTTTCCTCTCCGGCAGAACAGTGACAATCCTCGGCGCAGCGTTCAAACCGGACACCGACGACATCCGCGACTCCCCCGCTCTGGACGTCGCCCAGCAGCTCGCTTCCGCTGGCGCGCACGTAACCGTCACCGATCCCAAAGCCATCAACAACGCCTGGATCCGCTACCCGCAGATCCGCTTCGAGGCCTCCACCAAGCGGGCCCTTGAGGGCGCCGAACTCGTGCTGCTACTGACTGAATGGGACGAATACGTGTCCCTCTCGCCGTCGTTTGCGGGCTCGCTGGTACGACGCCGGATGGTGCTGGACGCCCGGAACGTGCTGGACGCTGAGGCCTGGCGAAGTGCGGGGTGGACCGTC
Source organism: Paenarthrobacter sp. 10L412 (assembly GCF_056395565.1). Taxonomy (NCBI): domain Bacteria; kingdom Bacillati; phylum Actinomycetota; class Actinomycetes; order Micrococcales; family Micrococcaceae; genus Paenarthrobacter; species Paenarthrobacter sp. 10L412. The sequence goes on from NZ_JBFTJT010000008.1 coordinate 168,198, forward strand.
CGCGGGTTAGGGACGGGAGCGTCCGTGGTGGCGGAGGAAATGTTCCTCTAACCGGCTGGACGTGCCGGGAACATCACGACCAGCACTGCCGTTATCACTGTGTAAGAACCTTTTTCCTTACAAGGAGGTAGGGCAATGAGGTGGCGTGGCCGGGTTACCCCCAAAGGCCTTGTTGATCTCAAAGCGGGTGCTGGGCAGAATATCAAGGACCGCTCGCACCCCTGGAGCAGGTATGTGGCGCTTGGGGATTCCTTTACCGAAGGTATTGGGGATCCGGAACCAGGAAGCGTCGGAGGGCTGCGCGGCTGGGCTGACCGCGTTGCCGAAGAACTAGCAGTCGGTCAGCCGGATTTTGCCTATGCGAACCTTGCCGTGCGCGGGTTGCTGCTGCAGCAGATCCTCGACCAGCAGATCGGTCAGGCCCTAACCCTGAAGCCTGACCTGATCACGTTGTCCGCAGGCGGGAACGACATGGTGTTCCACGCCAGTGACCCGGACAAGCTTGCCAGCAAGCTTGAGACCGGCGTGAGCCTCTTGGCTGAGACAGGCGCGACGATTGTTTTGTTCACGGGGCCGGACTGGGGATCCACCCCGGTACTGGGACGAAACCGTGGCAAAGTGGCGATCTTTAACGAGAACGTTCGCGCTATTGCTGCCCGCCACGGCGCACTCATCACAGATCTCTGGGCACTAAGGCAGCTCAAGGACCCGCGGATGTGGGACCCGGACCGGCTGCATTTCTCCCCGCTGGGTCATCACACGATTACCATTGCCGTGCTGGACACCCTCAATGTCCCGCATACGCTTCGGCCGCTGGAGCCTAAAGCGCTGCCCGAAAGCAGCTGGCGTCAAGCCCGGGCCGGTGACCTCGTATGGGCAAAGACATACTTTTTCCCTTGGGTCTTGAAGCAGCTTCGTCCCCACGGTCCCGGAGAGGAACACCTGGCGAAGCGGCCGTCGGCAGGCCCTGTCTTCGAAAGCGAGAACGCTTCGGGAGCGTCCGCAGCGCTGGTGGACGGATAGCCATTTGCCTCCTCCACGGAGGCCTATCCTGCAAGCTCTCATGAGCCAAGGAGCGTCTTAACAACGATGTGTGTTCGGCGTATTTTATTTGTGTAGATCCGATTTAGGCCCCGCCCGGGGTCGGTCCGCGGGGCCTGGTGACAAACAGGAGGCACCACGATGAGCAATCTACTTCGTTGGTCGGCCAGCGACATCGCCGATCCTGTCCGTCGGTTCCTTGAAGTGCGGATTCCGATCAGCCGTGGCGGAACTTCATGGACCGGCACGGATACCAGCACCGGTCCCACCGAAACCCGTTAGTCCGTAGCCTGGTGCGTACACCGGGCAAGACTCTCTATTGGTAATTCAATCTTCGGGAGCTCACGGTGGACACCGGGGTGATGACGGCTTATATCGTCGGTTATCTCATTGCTGCAATCACTGTGTTCGTGTTTTGCCTGCCAGCCATAGTGCTATTTGTGATTCTCTTGCTGGTGGCAGGGGCACTTCGGGTGGTGGTGTGGCCACTGGAACTGCTGATCCGGAAACTGCGCCGGCACCCGAAGGAAACCCAAACTGACCAATCGTGGTTGCTGGGCTCAGGTTAGGAGCCGTTTAGATCCATTAGCGAGTCAGCCAGTCTATTAGCGAGCAGGAGGAAGATGATGAACATCGGACAAGAGCCGGAATCGCCGCGTGAAGTACCGGAGGCCGATGCCCTTGAGCAGCAAACGCCCGTCCTCCCGGAGGGTTCCGAGGAGTTCGAGCTAACCAAACCGTTACCCGATGATGCCCCTGAGACCGATGTTCTGGAGCAGCGGACAGACGTGCTTCCTGGCGGTTCACCGTTTACAGGGCTCGCAGGCGTATCTGAAGCAGAGGCTGCGGAAGCAGACTATATCGAGCAGGCTCTCGCGCCCTCCTTCGAAGAGGAAGACGATTACCGCGAAGACAACGAGGAGGTCGGCTAGAAGCAGTCCCCACTCGTGCGATAAGTCATAGAAGACTTCTCCTGTTGGGGCGCATGTGACCGGTGTTACTGTGCCTCCACGCGCCTTTCGCATGGGCGCACTCTAAGGGGGCAACACATTGCACACACAACTTTCGCGCGCCGGAAAACGCTCGCTTTTCGGCGGCAAATCTCCACGTTCTTTTCGCGGTAAAGCGCTCGGAATCACGGCCATCGGGTCACTGATGATTTTGCTGGCCGGTTGCGGTTCGGGGTCCATGGGAGCTGCTGGATCGGTGAGCAGCACCACGGAGTCGACGTCAGCATCTCCTTCGCCAACGCCTACTCCAACGCCGAGCAAGATAGCCGGGAAAGCCTGCACCACCGAGAAGAACACACAATCTGTGGCCGGCGAAATTTACATCTGCGCGGTCGATCAATCGGGAAAACTCGCCTGGCTGGACTCAGCAACAGCTGGAAAGCTTTCTGATCAACGCGCTGCGGACGCTGCGGCAAAGGCCGCCGCAGAGAAGGCGGCAGCGGACGCAGCCGCGAAAGCTGCAGCGGACAAGGCAGCGGCTGACAAGGCTGCCGCGGACAAACTCGCTGCCGACCAAGCGGCAGCAGCAAAAGCAGCGGCAGATCAGGCTGCTGCCGATCAGGCCGCTGCTGCAGCTGCTGCGAAAGCCGCCCCGGCTCCCCGCGTTCAAAGTGGCTGCGACCCGAACTATGCCGGTGCCTGCGTACCTGTTGCGTCCGACGTCGACTGTGCTGGCGGCAAAGGCAATGGACCCGCTTACGTAAGAGGCCCAGTGACCGTGGTTGGTTCTGATATCTATGGCCTGGACAACGACCACGACGGTATCGGCTGTGAGTAGTAGCCTCTGATTTTGCCACTGTACAAGATGGTCTACGCACAGATAGTCTGTGCGTAGACCATCTACTTCAGGAGGCAACCATGTGGGATTACGAGCACAGCATTGAAACCACCGCGGCACCGGAGTCGCTCTGGCGACTCTGGTCCGACGTCGAGAACTGGGGTTCCTGGAACGCCGAAATTGAACGCGTTGAAATCGATGGCCCCTTCGCGGAGGGTTCGCACATCCTCATGACGCCACCCGGGGATCAACCCATCCAGTTGCGCATCGCGGAGGTAGTGGACGGCAAGCTGTTCGTCGACGAAGCACGCTTCGATGAGCTGCTGATCCGAACCGCCCACCGCTTGGACAGGCTCGACGGCGGTCGCGTCCGGGTTGTCTACAGGATGGAGATCACCGGTGCTGGCGCGGACCAGGTTGGCCCCGAGATCGGGCCTGCCATTACGTCAGATTGGCCGGATACCATGGCTTCGCTCGTCGAACTCGCCCAGCGCTGATGCCGCTCAGCCCGGGCGAGAGTCCCGGATTCCTACTGTGGCATGCCACCCTTCGCTGGCAGCGTGAGATTGCTGCGGCGCTGGCTCCGATCGGCCTCACCCACGTGCAGTTCGTGCTTCTTGCCTGCACCTGGTGGCTCAACAAAGAGGGTGAACACCCCAATCAGCTCGCCGTCGCCCGCCAAGCCGGTACCGACGTAAAGATGGCCTCGCAGGTCCTTCGAACCCTGGAGCTGAAGGGTCTCATAGAGCGCGAAGTCGATCCCTCGGACACGAGGTCCAAACGGCTTCGTGTTACTGAAGCAGGCTCTGAATTGGCTCCGCGAGCAATTGCCGCAGTAGAGCTTGCCGACGCCCAATTCTTCGAGCCGACGCCCGCCGGTGAACTGGTACCTCTGCTGCAAAAGTTGGCGCAGCCGAGCGATTGATCGCAGCCTCTGGCTAGTCGTCACCCAGGCGGCGCTGGACGTCGAGGAGGAACTTGATACCGGCGTCGGACAATTCATGCTCATGAGCGCCCCACTTCTTAGAGCCCCATAGCCTGAGGCAGAGGAATGCGCGGTAGACGTCCCGCTCCAATTCGCGAGCCACCTCGATGGGAATCTCGGCGCCATTCATCAACTGAAGACCGCGCTCGTTGAGCGCCAGCTGGATTACTTGGGCACTCAGGCTCCATGGTGGGCGACTACCAGAGAGTTCCCAGTGCAGTTTAAGCCGGGTAACGACATCCAGTCCTGCATTCTGGGGTACTGCCAGACGGTCAGCAATGTAATGCCACAGCATTGCGGGCTTGTTCACGAGTTTTCTGCCCGCTGGGGTCAAAACCAGCCTGTCCTTGTTCTTGCGCAGGAGTTTCCACTCTTGCAAGTGTTCGCGGACGATGCGCACTGGGGCAACGTGGTTCTCCGTGGAGCTATTTCCGTGCCAAGTCTCGTGCCATTCCAATTCACTCATTGCCCGCTTAACGATTATCGGCTTAAGGTACCCAGCCGATGTCAGTGGCAGCCCATCGGGGTGCGCCTCCTCCAAGAACCACAGAGCTGGGGCCAGGACAAATTCCATCTCGTCAGCGGTTACTTCACCTGGCCAGAGCCGCTGCGCCAAACGATTCAGCTGCTGGTTAACCGCACCTAGGTCAAAGGAATGGGCGTCGAACATTGACGCCTTCTCCTGCGTTACGAGCTCAAGCCACTCAACAGCGTCCCTATGCTCTGGATGACTTGGGTCTCCGACAACTCGCACAACATTGGCGTATCCATACACTCCCCCGGAGTCCTCGACTGGGCCACGCATCGCGCCGCCTGTGCACGTGATAGTCGATTCCGGAACCACAGCGGGCCCCACGACTGCGATTTCGTGAGTCCAGTTGTCACCAAAGTCGTAGTCGTATTCAAGGGACGACCTTCCGGGCTGGCTCGAGTCGAACAACTCGCGCAGTTCAACGCCAGCGGCCTCCTCCGCGCCTACAGGTGGGTCATCATCTTCGGCGACCCTGGTGATGATCCTTTTCTTGCCGGCCTGGTCATGGCCGGCTAGGGCGTAAAGATGCGCGTTCTTCCAACCAAAAGCGCATTGAATCGCACTGTGCAGCTCGGCAACCGTAGCGCTTTCCGGGAGAACGAGCTGCCGCCAAATCAGCGGGTCCGTTTCACTGATGGAAATGCGCAGCTCGACGGCGGGGACTTGGGTGGGTGACTCCATACGCCAATCCTGCCAGTGCTGTTTGAACAGGGCGTAATCGCGTCACACCACCTAGTCCCTCCCGGCGAACACTCATTTTTGGATTGATGCACCATCGAAACCCCGAATTTGCTCATGAACCAGCACCTAGAGCGAACGAACGAGCACCTAGTCCACCATTCCCGGCCATAGTCTCCTCTTGTGCCTTCGGGACGGGAAACCCGGTGTCCGGCGGGTACCCCACTCGTCCCAGGCGAAGAAGGCACAACGGCACGGCTCCACCTAATAACCCCCAGGTGGAGTCGTGCCCAGCCGGCTTCTGGATTAGGGCCTATCGAAGGCCGGACGGACTGCGGCGCAAACGGATCACGCGGAACACGATGCCCACCACGAACATCAGCGTGCCCAGCCCGACAGACAGTGGCGGCAGCGTAGCAACCAACGCGACGCAGGCAACGGCTCCAGCCACTTGCAGGGCCTTCGGGTACCGGCGGTCCTCGGCCGGCTGAGTGAAGGCCGCGATATTTGCGACCAAGTAGTAAAGCAGCACACCGAACGACGAGAATCCGATGGCGCCCCTGAGGTCAGCCACGGCAATGATCAGGCAAATCACCACGGCTAGCGTTGTTTCTGCCCGGTGGGGAACCTTGTACCGCGGATGGACGGCCGCGAGCCAGTGCGGGAGGTCGTGCTCGCGGGCCATCGCCAGGCTTGTCCGGCCCAGCCCTGCGATCAGCGCCAGGAGAGCACCCAAAGAGGCAACTGCGGCTCCGATCCGAACAATCGGAGCAGCCCACGACATCGCACCAGCAGTGACGGCGTCCGCCAGAGGTGTCGGCGTCCCGGAAACACCGTCCGGCCCCAGGGCCGCCAACAGCGTGACCGCTATCAGGGCATAGATGACGATTGTGATTCCCAGGGCGATGCTGATGGCGCGAGGAATGGTGCGGCGAGGGTCCCGAACCTCCTCCCCCATCGTGGCAATCCTCGCGTAGCCAGCGAAGGCAAAGAACAACAGCCCGGCCGACTGCAATATGCCGTACCAGCCGTGCGCCAGCAGCCCCTCCCCTAAAAAGTTGCTGAAGTCAGGTCCGGAACCACCCCAAACGGCCGCCACGGCTATCGCCAGAGCGGTCAGGACGGCGATCACCAAAATTCGGGTAAGCCCCGCTGTGCGAGTCACTCCGTGATAGTTCACGGTAGTCAAAATTACGACGGCGGCAATCGCCACCGGGCGCTCCCAACCTGCCGGTGCTGCGTAGGCTGCGAAGGTCATAGCCATGGCTGCGGCGCTGGCCGTCTTGCCGATCACGAATCCCCACCCAGCCAGGAACCCTGACCATGGCCCAAGCCGCTCACGTCCGTAGACGTATGTTCCGCCGGAGGTGGGGTATCTGGCAGCGAGCTGCGCGGAGGACGTCGCATTGCAGAATGCCACGAACGCCGCGACAACCAGACCTATAAGTAGCCCGGATCCTGCAGCTGCTGCGGCTGGTGTGAAGGCCGCGAAGACCCCGGCGCCGATCATGGAGCCTAAGCCAATGAGGGACGCATCGAAGGTGCCGAGGCGGCGGGCCAAGGCCGGGGAATTGCTCACAAGAACCCTTCACGCATCAAGGTCTGAGCTCTACCGGTGTCACCGGAGACTCGTACTGGAAGATACGTTCAGCCTAACGTGAGTCAGCGTGCGGCCATTGAATTCCCGACGAGGATGAACAGGCCGTTACGCGAGGTTGCGCCGGTTTTTCGCAGGGCGTTGGAGATGTGGTTTTCCACTGTTCTCGCACTGATTCCCAGATGTTCAGCAATCTCAACGTTGGAGCGATGTCCTGCCAACGCGGCTACCTCAATTTCGCGTTCGGTCAGGGGCGTAGTCCTGAAAGTGTTGAAGGAGAGTTGCTCGTTGGTTGACGGAAACCTTGCTGAGAACATCGAGGATGCTTCGGCCATGGCCTCCGCCGCGGCTGTGTTTCCTTCCAGAACGTGACGTTTGAGAGCACCTCGAAGGAGCATGCCGATCTGATAGTTGTCGGCGTCCAATTCGTAGTGTTTCAGGAGCAGACCAAGCAGCTTGTGATCGCCTTCCACAACGGCGGTGGCAACGGCCATCATTTGGTCGTGAGCCGTCACTCCGCTGTCGCGCAGGATCTTGCGAAGGAGATCCAGAACCGGCGCGCCGGGACATAGGCATGCGCAGAGCAGCGCCGTCATTGTTGCTTCCAGAATGTAGCCGCTCTTCATCTGGCGTTTGATGAGCTTCACGGCCCGCCGATCAAAAACCGACGGCTGGGTAGTCTCCGCGGCTACGAGCTCATGTACACCCTTGCCGATACCTGGCAATGGACCCACGTCGGGCACCTCACTCCGTGCCTGCGAGGCGATGGACAACGCCGGTGAGATGGCCGTCGTCGCATGCCGTAGGCCAGCGAGCCGCAGCATGGCGTCATAAAGGACGTCGACGACGAAGCCGGGACGGCCCATGGCAAACACACTGCTCATGAGGTACTCGGCTTCTTCGAAGTAGCCTCGGTACAGCAGACCGAGCGCTGCCACGTAACTGCTGGCAACGACGCCGAATTGATCGAGGTTTCGGCGGGCCTCGGCACGCCAATCCAGTGCGAAGACCAGGGAGTCCTCGATCCTGCCTGCTGCAAAGAGCGCCAAGCCGTGAACGAACGGACGTAGATGCGGGAAGGTGTCGTCGTCCTCAGCCTTCTCTGTCAGGCTGAGGACCGCGCCCGGCCGAAACCGATACAGCTCGAGCAAGCTTTGGACGAGTCCTTCCAACCCCAGCGAGGCAGGCTGCGGGGCGTCTGCAGAAAGCTCGGGCATGGGTGCGACCCGACCATGGGAGGCGTTGATGAAGAGGATTGCGGCCTCGGCAGTAGAGGCCTGTTCCGGGTTTTGCTCGGCGAATCCTTTCAGGATGTCCACTGCCGTACTCACGCCTTGCCCTGAGTAGATTGCAAGGAAAGCCTTGGTGATCGCGAGAAAAAGAATGTCATTGGGGTCGCCGTTGAGCGTGGACGTCTCCTGGCAGACGCGGGTTGCCCGCATAACGTTCACCGGCGCTCCCCAGTAAACCCTGAGCAGAGCGGCAGCATTGGTCGCGGACTTGTTCGCTTGCCATCGTTCATAGCGCGTACGTTCGCGGGCTGCACTGTGATCGTGAAAATGCCGGGCGGTCACGGCGTCATCGTTTCCCTTCTCGAGCCGCAAGGACCCCAGCACCCGGGATAGGCAGTCGGCAGTGGTTGAATTGCCCTGCGCAGTTTGAGGCACGCCCTCAAGTGCACCAGCAATCTTGTTCCGCAAGAGGTGCCGGTCCCTGAGCGTCTTTTGGCCCCGGAAGTAGTCTGCGATGACAGGCGGGCTTATGGCTGCGATCGGTCCGTTGTGGTGATCGTCCATGACTGACAGGAATCCGCGCCGTTCAAGGCCTTCCAACACGTCGGGTTGCACCACCTTTTGCAGAACGTCCACACGGGCGGTGCCAAGGATTGCCATGGTGTGCAGGGCAGTGACTTCTTCCGGATCCAGGTCCGCCAGCAGCTCTTCGAGAGTTCCTCTCAGATGCTCGTTCCAGAGGCTGTCACCTGTCATCTGCCACTGCCGGCCACGCATAACCAGCAGCTCGCTTAAGGCCGCGGTCTCCGTAATGCGGACGATGAGCCGAGGGTTGCCGCCGGACTTGGTCAGGATTCTGGCTGTTGTGTCGGCATCTGCAGCAGCCCCCAGCACCTGCGTTACCAAAGTGTGTACTTGCTCAAAATGGAGTGGGTTCAGTTGCAGCAAAGCTTCGCGGCCACTGTTCATGACGGCCATTTGACCTCTTGAGATCGAGCCGCTGTCCGGAGCCGTGACGATCAGCGGACAATCGGACCTACGCCGAACGGATTCCAGGACCGCCAACGATTCGATGTCCAGCAGATGGATGTCATCCACTATCAGGACGTGCTTTCCAGGCTTGGATAACTGGCTTGAGAGCGCATCTGCCATATCCACAACTCCGCTGCGGCCGGGCCGAAGCTCTAAACCCAGGCTCTTGATGGCTGAGTACGGAATCGAGCGATGTGTTCGGAGGCCGCTGATGACGTGGATGGCGATGCCGGTTTTTTCCAGGTTGGCCACTACGTTTTGCAACACCGTGGTCCTGCCGCTTCCGGGGGCCCCAATAATCCGCACGCTTATGCCGCGGCCGACGAAATCGAGGATGCGCTGAACCTCAGAATCGAACACTCGATCCAACCTTCTGTTTCTGTGGATGACCGACATGCGGCTCACTTCGCAGGTTAGATCTCGGAAACGGGACTAGGTGGCAAAACAGCCTTGCACAGGCCGCTCAACGCCCGTCTAGGTGGCGATTCTGGCAAAAATGAGTGCTCGCGCGACTCGACTAGGTGCTGAGCCTGCTTCAGATGAGCTGGCGGGAAGGAGTCGTTTGCAGTCTGTTCGTCCATGGAAGGCCCTCGGTTTCGTAGTTGATACCAACCACGCTACGGACGTTCGAAGGTGAGTTACAGGGGTGTAATTCGCTATGTGGATATATGTTCTAGTCAGTTTTAAGCAACTCGTATACATATTCGATTGCAAGGACAAGAAAAAACAGGGCCGGTCAATGACCGGCCCTGCCTTTTAGTTATCCGAAGACTAGATAGCCTGGATGTTTACTGCCTGGGGACCCTTGGGGCCCTGCTCGACGTCGAAGGAAACCTTCTGGTTCTCTTCGAGGGAGCGGTAGCCCGAGGAGTTGATCGCAGAGTAGTGAGCGAAAACGTCCTGGCTGCCATCTTCAGGAGAGATGAAGCCGAAGCCCTTTTCGGAGTTGAACCATTTCACGGTACCTGTAGCCATTTTTTCAGTCCTTACTGAAGGTGGAGATTCTCCCGACTTTCGGGTCTCCGGTGTGGGGTGTTCTCCACCGTTACTTCAGAAGGTCGCGATCCAGATGGATCACGGGGACTGCCTGAACTACCAAATGCCAAACACAACAACACCGTCAAGTTTACATAGATCTGAGCAGATAGCTAGTGCGACGTCAGATTAATCAATCCGATGGCCGGATTACCCCTGTGAAGAGGGCCGTCGGAGGTCATGGCGAGGCTGAAGCTCCCGGTTTCCATGGCGTGTCCGCGTGCGCGAGCCAAACCATTGCAGGATTCAGAGAGCGAATGAGCTGCTGACCCTCGGTACGCGGGTTATCAAGCTCATCGAAAAAAACCGCTGTGTCACCCGCGATGATGGTCGGCGGTCCGTCTCCGTCAATGACGACAACCTGTGAGCCGCGAGTATGACCTGGTGTCCGAAGGAGCCGAATCCCGGGAAGAAGTTCGAGTTCGCTGTCGACGGTGACGTACTGCATCCCTGGTGGGTCTACCCATTCCGGGATGGTGTAGTCGTCCTGGTTGCGGGCATCGTCAAGCTCCTGACGCTGAACGTAGATGGGCTTGCCCGCGAAGAGGTGGTTACCTCCGCAATGGTCAAAATGCAGGTGGGTGTTGACGACTATATCGACGCTGCTGATGTCGAAGTCCTGCTCGTTCAGTGGATAAATGCGTGGCTCCATGTCAGCCACCGCCGGATGAAGCTGAGTCATGCCGGTATCCACCAGCACGCGCCCCTCGGGGTGGTCAATAACATGCACATACACCGGCATTGCCTCGCCTTCGGCAAGCAGCTCGGCGACACGAATGGCAGTAACACGGATTGCAGCGGGAGAATTCAATTCTTCACCTCAGTCCCACATCAAGGCCGTGATGTGTCCCGGAAGCAACAGACCCTTCAGCCAGCGCGCGCTGAGATCTGTGGCCATGATCCAGACTCCCATCGGTCGGCGCGTCCGTCGAGGAGGCAGGCCCCCTTGCTGGTTTCCGGACTGCTTGTCATGCTCTGCGTACAGGTGCCATGGCGGTACAACCTAGGAGGACAAGCAAATGCAGATGCCCAAGCCCTCGGACGCCGATAAGGAACGCTTCCGTTCTGTGCTGCCCGATCATCCCGATGTCGTCGTCAAGCCGATGTTCGGCAATCTTGGCGCTTTCGTGAATGGCAACATGTTTGCTGGTTTGTTCGGCCCGACCATTGGCGTCCGTCTTTCGGAGGCTGATACGGCCCAGCTCGAGGCTGATCATGAAACTCAACCCTTCGGCCCTGAAGAACGTCCCATGGGCGGATACACCGGTCTTCCGGAAGCTTGGAACGATGACGCCGAGAAGGCGGAGCCATGGGTGGCCAAAGCATTCGATTACGTGGCCGGGCTCCCTCCCAAGAAACCCAAAGCACGGCCTTCCAAGAACTAGGCACCCACCCTCGCCAAACCAGCCGTTTCGTGCTGAGATCAAGCCATGCCCTCGATGAATGGACGGACAGCGCTGGTAACCGGCGCTACGGGTGGTCTTGCTAAGGCCATCGCCACTGCACTGGCCCGCGAAGGTGCCACCGTCGTCGTGGTTGGGCGGACAGAAGCGCGGGCAGAGGAGGCTATGCGCGGCATCCGCGCCGCAGTCCCGGGCGCGATCGTGGAGCCTCTTGCCTGCGATCTCTCAAACCAAGCGTCAATTCGCTCGGCCGCTGAGGAGTTCCTTTCCCGCCACGACGAGCTTCACGTGCTCGTCAACGCGGCCGGCGTTTTCCGCAAGGAACGCCACGTGACCGCAGATGGCCTCGAGGTCACGTTCGCTACCAACGTGATGGGCTACTTCCTTCTCACGAATCTGCTCCTGGATGCACTCAAGCGCGGCGCGACCAGGGTTGAGGGTCAGCCATCGCGGGTCGTAAACATCGCTTCCAAGTATTCGGGCGGCCCCTCGGTCACCAAGATCGATTTCGACGACCTTCAAACCGCGAAAGGCACCTACAGCTACCTGCGCTCAACCCCGCCAACCATGCTCGGCCGGGTTCTGTTGACACAACAGTTCGCGGAGCGCCTCCGCGGATCAAACGTGGTGGTGAACGCAGTGCATCCGGGCCTCGTTAAGCACACCGGTCTTCTGCAGGATGTTGGCGGCCCGTTCCGCTGGATGACAAACACCTTCGGCAAGCCCGCAGAGAAGGCAGCCGATACTGCCGTGTGGCTGGCCACCTCACCGGAGGCCGCGGCGGTCTCCGGCAAGCTTTGGGCGAAACGCAAGGAACTGCCGACGCCGGGCATGGGCTCTGATCCCGACGCCCGGAAGCGGCTGTGGGAAGAGTGCCAGCGACTGTCCAAAATCCTGTGATCTGACGGCCGAAACCCCACGCCAGCTGGCCTCCCGCACTCGCATCTCCAAGCGTAAGATCCACCCCATGGGACGCACCCCAGAAACGGTCATCATCGGCGCAGGCCAAGCAGGACTCGCGACGAGCTACTGGCTGACCCGGGCCGGCGTCGAGCATCAAATCCTGGAGCGGCGAGACTCGCTGGGAGGTGCGTTCCAGGACCGGTGGGACGGGTTCTACATGAACACGCCGAACCTCGCGCTGAGCCTGCCGGGGATGCCGTATTCCGGTGAGGAACCGGACGCGTTCATACCGCGGATCGCTGCGGTGAATCTCTTCAGAAAGTACGCGGAAATGATTGATGCTCCGGTTCGCACCGGCGTCGAGGTTACGCGGCTGGCGGCTGCCGCGGATGGGTTCACCATCGAGACGTCGCTCGGGCACATGCAGGCACGCAACGTCGTCCTGGCCACCGGCGCGTATCAGGTACCCAAGCTTCCCGCCGTTGCGGGCAACCTCCCGCAGAACGTCTTCCAGCTCCACACGCACGAGTACCGCAACCCCCAGCAGCTGCCCGATGGCGCTGTGCTGATTGTCGGGACCGGGCAGTCGGGTGGGCAGATCGCCGAGGAGCTGCACGCGGCCAGTCGCGAAGTCCACCTGGCCGTCTCCACGTGTCCTGAAGCGCCGCGCCGTTACCGCGGCCACGACCTCATCTACTGGCTGCTGGAAGTCGGCAAACACGGGCCGGACTACGGCATCAACGCCCTCACCCGCGAGGGACTCCCCTCTCCCGCGGCCCGTTTCGCATGCAACCCGCTGCTCTCGGGTACGGACGGCGGCCACAACATCCATCTCCGCGAGCTCGGCCGCCGCGGCATGCACCTGCACGGCCATCTGGAAAACATCGACGACGGCGTCATCGCCTTCACCGACGACCTCCCCGAACGCCTCGCAACAGTCGAGTCAACCTTCGCCCAGCGCTCTGGACGCGCGATCGAGGCGTACATCGTGGCCGCAGGCATCGAAGCACCAGAGCAGCCACCGCAGCCCGAGGACGACTGGCTGCCCGCAGAACCAGCCAAGCTGAATCTTGCCGAAGCGAACATCACATCCATCCTGTGGGCGACCGGCTACAAGCTCGATCTGAGCTTCATCGACATGCCCGTGCTGGATGAATGGGGCTACCCGCGGCATTCGCGCGGTGTCATGGAACTCCCTGGCCTGTACACGGTGGGCCTGCCCTGGCTCACGCGGCACTACTCGTCGATCGTCGGCGGGGTGGGCCTGGACGCGGAATACGTGGTTGGCAGGATCGCTGGGGCCTGAGCACAGAGTTGATTCTGCAGCAGTTTCCCCTATTGGCAGGCAACTCCACCCACCCAGCATGGTCTCGGACTGGCTTGCCGCGGTATGGATCAACAGCCTCGTGCAGCACTAACCCGGGCCGGTCTTCTAAGGTGTTCAGATGGCATACGTGTTCAAAGGCGGCCTGACAAGACCCTGCGTGATGACTAGAATCCTTGGGCCTTGGGTTGTTCTTACTCTGGACACGTCACATCTCGAATTTAGGATGAGATTCCGCTGGCTGGCGCGCCTCTTCGGCCCTTGGCGGCTGGAGCGTTCCGCAATTCGCGAGGTCTACGTAGACCGCCCGCACGCCCTGGACCGTTGGGTACACGTCAATTTCCTTGGCGAGGAGAATATGCCCTGGTCATTTCTGGCTCAATGGCCAGAAGATGTCATGGAAGCCGCGGAAAAGCTTGGCTACCCCGTCCGATATCAGAAGTAGTGCCCGCCGCGTGCGTCCGGCGGGGCATCAGAATATCCGAGCCCTGAAGGGTGGCTTTGTAGCCTTTCCAGGTCCGGCTTTTGCAGTGATTCGACCTGGCCGGCGTCAGCCAGCGGGATCCCCACGACGGACCGGCCTCTCCCCCTCACCCCTCCCCAAGCGTATGGTTCACCCATGGGAGCAATCCGCGCGTTCTTCCTTCCAGGCAGCGTCCTTCCTGCTGCGCCGGCGTACACCGACCTCATAAAAGCGCTGGGCCCTGGCGTGGACGCCTTTGCGAAGGACCTGGACCTCTACGAGGCCGACGAGCCGCCACCCGGCTGGTCCCTTGACACCGAGGTCGATGGAAGCAGACGCCAAACAATGGGACACGTTCCACCTGGTCGGCTACTCCGGCGGTGGGGCTGCAGCCCTCGCCTTCGCCGCCAAGTGCCCCGAGCGTCTGCTGAGCCTGACCCTCTTGGAACCTGCCTGGGCGGGAGACTGGGATTGGAGCAAGCCACACTCCCGATTCTGGAAGCGGATTGAAGAGCTCGAATCGCTGCCGCCAAAGCAGTTCATGGAGGCCTTCACGAGGCTGGCGGTAAGGCCCGACGTCGTCCTTCCGCCTCCGCCGGCGGGCGACCCGCCGCCGTGGATGGCCAAGCGACCTGCGGGAATTCGAGCATTCCTGCATGATTTCGAGAAGTATCACCTGGACCGCGAGCAACTCAGCGCGTTCGCAAAACCAGTCCTGTTCGTGCTCGGAGGGCTAAGCAACCCGGACCAGTACGGGGACATCGCAGACCGACTGTCCACGGTATTCAGGGATTATCGAGTGGAGGTGTTTGAGGAGCGCCATCACTTCGATCCCTCGCATCGGATTGAACCCGGGCGCCTCGCGGGCATGTTGCGCGAGCATTGGCAACGAGCCGAGGGCAGCAACGATGCCGATTGAACCAGTGAACACGGTCATCATCGGCGCAGGCCAAGCGGGACTCGCGACGAGCTACTGGCTCACCCAAGCCGGCGTCGAGCACCGGATATTGGAGCGTCGGGGTTGAACTCTACATGCGGTTTTAGGGTTGGCGACGGGCTTCATTGTAGAAGTCGACGTGCTGGTTGATGCATTGCGCAGCGGCGTCTCTGTCTCCTGCCCGCAGGGCTTCCACCAACTTTCGGTGGTTCTGTTGGGCCTTGCGCGCTAGTGTTTCCCAGTTGTTCCCTTCGATGTGTGCCTTCACGAGGTTTTCCGTGACGGCGTCTCGCATGGATCCCATAAGGTGCGCCAGCAGAGGATTGCTGCTGGCCAGTGCAACGGCTACGTGGAATTTTCCGTCGAGCGCTAGATACCGCTCACGGTCCTCCATTAGGTCGTCCATCCCGGCCAGCAGCTTATCCATCCCGGCAAGTTGTTCATCTGTGCGTTTTGTCGCGGCCTCCCGGGCTGCTTCTTCCTCCAGCAGCCGACGGGTTTCCAAAACATTGTCTAAGTCAAAGTGTCCCAGGGCCATGTAAAGGCGCATCAGCCTTGAGATCATGGGGCCGAGCTTGTCGCTAATTTTCGTACCCCCGGAGGACCCCACACCAGTTTTGACGGTGATGATGTCCATGGCATCCAGAACCCGAAGCGCTTCACGAACGGACGGTCGGCTGACCTGCAGCATTTCGCTCAGTGCGCGTTCGCTGGGCAGACGGTCCCCCGCATTGAGCTGCCCCTCGTGAATGAGGGTTTCCAATTGTCCCAAAACGCTTTCGAAAAGCCTTTGTTTCCCAACCGGAGCGAATAGCTCGACGTTGCCATCTTCGTCTGCGAGTTGCGTCATGCGGGGGGTTCCTTCCGCCGTTTTGTATCCACCTCCTAGCTTAGCTGGTCATACCAACTGACTATTTCTAGTCCCGGCCTGCCTCTTCAATTTTTTCAGCCAGTAACTTGGGTGCGGTGTACATGACTTCGTGGCCTCCGGGCATTTGGATCAAGCGGAAGTACCCCAGCCGGTTGGACATCCTCGGGTGCCACCCCCATTCGCCCTGCAGCAGACAGTTGTCTTCGGTGGCGTGAAGGTAGCTTTTTGGGATTGAGAGTTGAAAGAACTTTTCCAGGTCAACCGGCTCGGTGAAGGTCCGGAAGGGATGGGGGCGCAGGCCGTCGTAGACCTCTTTTGCAAGGTCGAACGCGGCGTCGTTCATGAAGCCGTCGCGCCACACTTCGAATGGCAGCATCACTCGTCCGTCGCCTCGCTCCTCGGCGTTTGCTTGCAGGGCTGGCGGGAAGAACGGGGGGATATTCTCGAGAACCGTTTGGCCATCAAGGAGCACGAACGCGCCCTGGAAGACCATCCTGCGTATCCGGTAAGCCAACGTTTCCGCGATCTTGGCGATCAGGACACCGCCCCAGCTATGGCCGACGAGGACGAAATCATCGAGATCTTTCTCAAGGATGTAATCGATAATGGGTTTGCAGGCGTCTTCGGTGCTGATGTCGGCCGGGTCGTCTGGGCGGAGTCCTGCTGCGGTGGGGGTGTGGACTTCATGCCCGAGCGATTCTAGTTCAGTGCGGACCTGGTCCCAGCTTTCGCCGACTTGCCAGGCGCCGTGCACGAGTACGTAAATGGCCATTTCGTGTTCCTCATTGTCCTGTGTAGTTGGGTGTGCGCTTTTCAACAAAAGCCGCGAGACCTTCGCGCATGTCCTCGGTTTGCATGTGTGCGTACATGGCGTCGCGTTCGGCCTTGAGTCCGGCTTCGAGGGATTGGTCGAAGCTTTCATCGATGAGCTGTTTTGTTCCTGCGAGGACTATTGGGCTTTTGGCCGCTATCGTCTCGGCGAGTTCCTGAACACGCTTGTCCAGGTGATCGTCGTCGACAACTTCGTTGACCAAGCCCCAGGAGAGGAAGAACTCAGCGGGAAAGAGCTGGCCGGTGAAAGACAGGTATTTCGCGCGGGCTGGCCCCACCGCGCGTGCCAGCCTCACAGCTCCCCCAGCACCTGGGAGTAGGCCGAAGTTTGCGTGGGCGTCGCCGATTCGGACGCTGCGGGCTGCAATGACGAGGTCGCAGGCCATTGCTATTTCCAGGCCGCCTGCAGCAGTGACGCCGTTAAGGGCGGCGATGACGGGTTTGTCGATCCGCGGTATGTGTTCAAGGGTTTCTGCCGCGCGTTCAAGGAATACCTGGACTGTGTCTTCGGCTGCGGGGTCGAAGGAGTTCAAGTCGCCGCCGGCGCAGAACGCACGTCCCGATCCGGTGATGACCATGACCCGGATGTTGGGGTCCGCCTCGAAACGGGTAAGTGCCTCATCCAGTTGGGGTACTAGTTCGGCGTTGAGTGCATTGAGTGCTTCCGGACGATTCAGTCGTATCCATCCGACTGGTCCTTCCACATGGGTCAGGACTACCTGCTTGTCGTTCATAACGACCTTCCTTGGTAATTTCTTTCTTGCGCCAGCTCGCTACTGGACCAGTCTGTTAGGACAAATTTGCCGTCTTTGATGACCGTTACGGCTACTTGATCAGCGTTCAGGCCGTGGTGGTTGGTGGCCGAGTACCGGTATCGGCCTTGGGGAGTGACGACGTCAACCTCTTCAAGGGCGTCCCGCACAAATTTCGGGTCGCCGCTGCCGGCTTTCAAAACAGCTGCTGCGATGAGTTTCACTGCGGTGTAGCCGTCGATCGCGTACGAGGACGGGAAGCGGCCATGGACTGTCTTGAATGCCTCGGCGAAAGATGTAGCGGCCTCCGCTACCTCCGAGGCAGGCAACTCATCTGCTACGAGACCTAGGTATGCTGCAGCGATGACGCCTTCCGCAGCTTCCCCGGCGGCGTCCAGGAAACGCTGATTGGAGTTCCCGTGACTCATTGCAAAGGGAAGTTCGATCGGCCGCTGCCTGACTAGTTCGACAGCCGGTGGTCCTGTCGCCCAAGCCATGATTCCCTCGACGCCGGCCTCCGCCACTCTGCTCCAGAGAGGGCCGAAGTCTGTGGTGTCCACGTGAAACTTATCAAGGTGCACGAACTCGACGCCGTAGTCCTCTGCAAGCCGTGTTTGCTTCTCCAACCCGGTCTTGGCGAACATGCTGTTGTCGTCGTAAACGAGGGCCAGCCTGGTCAGCCCTTGCGCCTGGAAGTATCGGAGCATTTGCTCGGCGACTGCTGCCGCCGTCGGGGGTGACATGAAGCCGTAGGCGCGGACGGGCTCAACCTGGCTGTCTGCGGCACCAGTTGAGATGTAGGGCACTGCAGCTTTTTCAGCTTCCGGGATAATGGCAAGGCTGGCGTTGGAGAATGATGTCCCCACGACGGCGCATACGCCTTGCCCGACCAATTCGTAGTAAGCCCTGACGGCCTGCGTTGGCAGAGTTTCGTCATCGGTCACAAGGAGTTCAACGTCCTGCCCAAACAGTCCTTGGCCTGCGTTGATCTCGGCAACGGCGAGTTCTGCTCCCAAGCGATTCTCAGTGCCGCCCGGGTTGTTACCGGTCAACGATGCAACTTGACCTATGACAATTGGCATTTGGTGCCTTCCTTTCTGGATTCGTGTGGGACCCGGAGGCTTTAGGCTCCGGAGATCTTGGTGCGTTAGGAGAATGTGCCTCGCGTTGCGGAGGAGAGGCTCATCGTTCCTCCGCAACGCGGGTTAGGTGGCTGCTATTCGACAGCCTCTTCCAGGCTCTTGCCGCGTGTTTCGCGTCCCAAGGCAAGGACAGCTGTAGCGGCCGCGAGGAAGCAGAAACCCAATACAACGAAGGTGGCTGCATACCCCCAAGTGAGCAGGATCGCGGGTACGACAAGTGGACCGATCACGGAACTCACTCGTCCACAGGCAGTTGCAGTTCCAATACCAGTTGCGCGGCAGGAATTGGAGAACAATTCCGGGGTGTAGGCGTTGAGCGCCGAGGTCATGGCAGAGAGGAAGAACTGCAGTACCGAGCCCGCGACGATGGCTGTAGCTGGCGAGGGGGCATTCCCGTACCAAAACGCAGCGGCAGCTGTACATAGGGCGGCGGCTACATAGATAGGGCGTCGGCCCAGACGCTCCAGAAGGAACGAGGATGTCAAGGCACCGGGGATGCCCCATACCTGCATCAGCATTGTCGTGCCGATCGAGGCTGCGATGCTGGCTCCGTTATCGAAAAGCAGCTTCGCAATCCAGATAGTGATCCCGTACTGGGCCATGAGCTGGAAGAACCACATCGTCCAGGCTGTCACCGTTCGCTTGCGTTGACCGCCGGCAAAAAGGTCACGGAGAGGTCCACGCGAAGCAGGAGTGGTGGAGCCCTCCACTGCTGGCGGCGGCGTGACAGGAGTAATAGAGCCGGGAGGGGCGACTGCTTCGAAGCGGGCCAGGGTCTCCTGGGCGGCTTCCAAACGCCCATGGGTTACTTGCCAGCGGATGGATTCGGGCACTCCGCGACGTACAACAAACGAGAACATGGAGAGCACGAACATGATGATGAAGGCTGTTCGCCAGCCCACCAGCAGCGTTATGCCACCGGAGATGAGGAACGAAAATATGACAAGCACCTGGGCGGATCCGAGGAAGGTCCCCCGCCGTTTCTTGGTCAGGAACTCCGACGCAAGCGCCATGGCACATGGCAGCTCGGCTCCCATCCCGATACCGGTAAAGAAGCGGGCAGTCAGCAAAGAGCCGTAGTCCCAGGTAAATGCCGTAAAGAGGCTGGCGGCACCCCAGAGCAACATGCTGTACATAAATACGGGCCGTCGGCCAAAACGGTCGCACAGCCATCCTGAGCAGATCGAACCAATGGCCATGCCCACAAACGCCATGCTGGCGATGGTGCCGGACTGAAGCTTATCGATGTGGAACTCCGCGCTGATGGGGGCCAGGACGAAGGTCAGGAGAGCAACATCGGCCGCATCGAACAAGTAGGCCAAGCCAATGATCGCGATGAAACGTTTGTGGAGCTTTGTGAAGGGCAGGCCTTCCAACCGGGCCATGATCTCAGGACCCGTGCGGGTGAATATTCCGATTGACGCTTGTGAAGCATCAGATTGAGATTGCATTGTGCCTCCGTGCCTTTATTCAAGAAAATATGGAATGAGAAGTCCGGCGGGCCCGTGGGCCGCCGTTCATCGCCCGGTGTCCTCACGAGAGAATCTCCAGACATTTGGCGATTTTTCGTTGCCCGGGCAAAGCCAGCAGGCCGTCAGCCCGCTTCGGTCACCGCCGGCAAGCGGAGGGTATCGAGCAGCTTGTCCATACGGTCATAGGACTGACGCAGCCGATCAAGCCCTCCTGCAGCGACCCTGTCGCGCAAAGAGGACGAAGGGAATTCGCAAACCAGGGTGACTGTAGTCCCTTGGTCATGCGCGTCGAACCAGATGGTGATCAGACTTTCTTCAAACTCTTCCGAGGACGGATCAGCTCCTGGCCAGTCCTTGGTGTAGCTGAACATTCGCGGCCGGTCGAGCTCACGGTAAGCACCACCGAAAATCACTTCCGTTCCATCCGGCCCGCGCTGGCCGAAGCGCCACGCACCACCAGGTCGAAGATCTACTTCAGTGATGTGGTTCAGGTGTCCTTCCAAGCCCCACCACTTGCTGACATGCTCCGGCTCGTTGTGAACGTCCCAGGCAAGTTCCGGGGTGGCTTGCAAATCACGCGAGATTATCAGGGTGGTCTCCCCCTTGGGTGAGACAAGGACGGAATCTGCGGTAGAAGTCATCAGCACTCCTTCGTGCTTGGATTGTTGGTCTTACCAAGTTACCATTAACAGTGTGCTCTATGTCACGCTTAACTTCAAAGAAGAGGTGAAAAAGATGTCGTCCCTGACAGACGTCAACTACAGCGATCTGCTGATTGAAGCTCTCACGCGGTATCCGACCAGAACCGCGTTCGTGGCGGGAGACCGCCGATTGACCTACGACATGGTCCGTGATCGGATAGGCCGGTTCATGCGCGTACTCTCAGACCACGGCGTGGTTCCTGGCGACGGCATTGGCGTTCTCAGTGCCAACATGCCTGAAGTGTGGATGGTTCAGGCCGCAGCTACGCTGATGGGCTTGCACTACAGCGGGCTCCATCCTCTGGGCTCGGCAGAAGACCACGCCTACGTGTGCGATGACGGAGGGGTGGATGTCCTCATAGTCGATCCCGCCCATGCCTCCGTTGGCGGAGAGATCATGGCCAGATCAGCGGCCGTTAGGCACACATTTGTGCTGGGGCAATCCGACCTCGCGCCCGATTTGATCCATCTTTCCGAGTCGGCTCCGCCTACCCCATTGGTGCGATACGAGTTTGGGCCGGAGCACGTTCCATGGATTGCCTACACAGGGGGCACCACGGGCCGCCCCAAAGGGGTGAAGCTCCCGGACCGCGCGATGTCCCAGGCGGTCGTATCAGTGACAGCGGCACTCGATCTGCCAAGCAGCCCTCGATATCTAGCGGTTGCACCGCTTTCACACGCCGGCGTGCTCCCGATCGTACCGACCCTGCTGCGGGGAGGCACGGTCGTTGTGCAGAGAGGCTTTGATCCCGAGCAGTGGCTTCGCACAGTTCAGGACGAGCGTGTGAACTGGAGCTTCTGCGTACCGACCATGCTCTACAAGCTGCTCGACTCAGGCCTGGCCAGCAAATTCGACGTTAGCTCGCTCGAAACCTTGATGTATGGGGCCTCCCCCATGTCCCCATCCCGGATTGTAGAAGCTCACGAAGCTCTCGGACCCGTGCTGCTGCAAGCATATGGGCAGACCGAATGCGTTTCGTGGGCAACGGTCCTTCGCAAGGATGAACACGACCCAACCGGCGATCCCGACCTGCTTGGCTCTTGCGGCCGTCCAGTCCTGGGCGCCAGAGTAGAACTCCTCGATGAAGAAGATCAGCCCGTCGCAGCGGGCGCCGTCGGGGAAATTTGCGTACGGGGCCGTGGAATCATGAGCGGCTATCAAAGTCTGCCCACACAAACAGAAGAAACACTCAGGTCCGGGTGGCTCCACACCGGCGACCTTGCCCTAAAAGACGAACGCGGATACTTCCACATAGTCGAACGCAAAAAAGACATGATCATTTCAGGTGGGTTCAACGTCTACTCCCGGGAGATTGAGGACGTCATCGCGGAGGACCCCGACGTCGCGGCGGTAGCCGTGATCGGGATTCCCAGCGCCCAGTGGGGTGAAGCTGTTACCGCGGTAGTGGTCCCCCGCCCGGGCAGCACTGTTGACGCATTAAGCCTCACCGAGTCGGTCAGGCGGCGTAAAGGCGCCCATCAAGCCCCCAAAGCTATCGAAATCGTCGATCAGCTGCCTATGACAGCGGTGGGAAAAATCGACAAAAAACGGCTGCGCGAGCAGTACTGGACAGGCTTGGAACGACACGTCCACTAACACCACCCGGTGCCCGGGCCGGCCTGGGTAAACGGACGAACTCTCAAGAACCTCATTCCTAAGGAGAATCATGCCTGCATATTGGTTGGGACGAGCAAACCCCCGCGACGGAGCCCTATTGGCGCAGTACGCGGAAATAGTGTCCCGCATCCAGCCACGCTACGGATTCGAACCACTCTCGCGCGGTCAGACTTTCGTCGAACTAGAAGGCGAGCTCAAATTCGAACGCTACTTCCTCCACCGCTTTCCTTCCATTGAGGAGGCCCTGGCAATGTACAAGTCTCCGGAGTACCAGGAAGCAGCCGCCCTCAGACAAGCCGCGTGCAACGGTTCTGAACTGGTCATCATCGACGGCGGCGATAACCGCGGAAACTCATGGGGTGGCTCCCAGTAGCCAACGACTCGATATCGCTGCCTAGGCGCTCCCCTTCACGAAAAATACCCCACGCGCCGTCCGTACCGGCGCCGCCAAGGCTGCGCCACCAGCACAGCACGAGAGGAAACCAATGCTTTCCGCAACTGCCCGCAGACCTCGTCTACCGCAGCCCAGAACCTCGTCGTCTGGGGTTAGGAATCCGGCCAAATGCTGGCATGAACTCGAAGCCCTACCCGAGATCTTCTGGTTGTGGCTGGGATGCATGAAGCCTGCTGTGTTTCCTCTGCCTCATCTCGACCACTTCCCCGCTTGGATGGAAAGGAATCACAACCGGGTTCGGAATTCCCGCGATCTCCATAGGCCACCAACTACTCTCGAGAACTGACGCTTTCCACCCCAAGAAGCCTCCATCAGCGATGGAGGCTTCTTGGCCTTCGCACCCCTTCCCAGCATCGTAAGTCGACGTGATCCCGTAATCGTGCAACTTCCCGAACGTCAACCCCGCCTATGCCAAGCCGCCGCAAGGAATATCCCTTAATGGCAGATGGGCCGAGCATGCTCTCGGGATCAGCCAACTGGAAAGACTGGTGTCAAGGTCCCGGGTATGTCGAAGATCCGATTCCCACGACCTCATCTACTGGATGCTCGAAATCGCCAACACGGCCCCGACTACTGCATCAACTCCCTCACCCGCGAGGCACTCCCCTCCTCCGGAGCACGGTTCGCCTGCAACCCGCTGCTGTCCGGCATCGAAGGCGGCCACAACATCCACCTCCGCGAACTCGGCTGGCTGCCCTCCGAGCCAGCGCAGCTAAACCTCCCCCAGGCAAACATCACCTCAGTCCTGTGGGCCACCGGATACAAACTCGATCTGTTACCGACCTGAGTTGGCTTGGGCAGCTCATGTTCCGCCTTCGCAAGACGTTGGGTCAAACGACGCTGGGCAGTGAGATGGTGGGGGCGCGTAAGGATACGGTGCGTAGTCGGTCAATATCGGCTGAACAGTTGTCAGAAATCGTCCGGCTGCCGATAATTCACGGCATGATTCGTTTCGAGAACTCAGTCAACGTGAATCGCGATCCGTCCACCGTATTCAACTTCGTGGTGAATTTCGAGACCCTGCCCAAATACGACCGGTACGTGATCAGCGCACAGAAGACATCGACGGGCCCCATCGGCGTCGGGTCCACCTGGACCCACGTCCGCACGCAGGGCGCTCAGAAGATCGTGGCACCGATCAAGCTGACCGAGTTCGAGCCGCCCCACAGGTTCGTGATGGATAGCGGATCGTGGGGCTTCGAGGTTCGGTCAACGATGACGTTCGACCCGTCTGGCGACGGTGTTACTAAGGTGACGGAAGTCCTGGAGATGAAGACCAAGGGCTTGACTCGCCTGTTCGAACCTATGATCAAACGCCAGGTCCCCAAGCAAGCTGCGGAAGTGCATGATCGCCTGAAAGAAGTGATCGAGGCTCTACCCACGAGTTGAAAGCAGGCATCTCAGGGGCTGCACGCACGCCCAGCCGCGTGCTCTGCCTGACCGGCGATCACAAGTCGACTTGTTCGCCTTCCGAGGCGCAGTCCCGGCAACCACTACCACATCGCAGCAATCTAGGGGTGAGCGGCAGCTCTAGTCACTGACTGGTCTAACCCGCTGGAACATCCCGGTCATATCACCAGGGGTGAAGCCGTCTCGCTGGTAGAGCGAGACGGCTTCACCGGTGGCAAGGAGCCCGACGAATGCACGGAGGTATCGGATCGTCTTACGGACGCCCGGTGCGATACCGAGCGATCACAAAACTCAATAGGTGGGATCAAGTCACAACCTTGGGGAAGTGTCCCCGCTTGGAATCTACTGGTTCGAAGGAATGGGACACCACCAACATCGGTTGTGGGTGCGGCAAATCTGCGGACCTATCGGTGGGGACCGATACTACGAAGGCGGGATACTGCCCGCTACACGCACTGCGGGCGATACGTTGGATCTGCGGGGCCGCTCTGGAGGAGCGCGTTGGAGACGAGGGACCACACGTTCGGATCGTTAGGAGATTGATCGTGTTCGAAAGTGTCGAGAGGGCAGTAGTCCTGGAGCACGAGGTTGGACACTTGCTTCCCCGGCCCAAGGAGAGCTTGGCTCGTGTAAGGGGTAACGATCTCGTCGTAACGGGTCGAGATGACGGTGTAGGACGGGCCGGGTACGGTGTCGCCGATCGAGTTGAGCTCGGCCATGAACGCCGACCCGGCATGCTGGTCCGCGCACGCCTGGCACAGGGTGCTCGTTGCGGTCGTGTCGAGAATCATCCCCGCGGGCGACGGCGCGATGAGGCCTTGAGTGCCGTGGTTCGATGGCGCAATGCCGACGAGGTGGTGCACATACTTGGCGCCGCCGAGGAAGCCGATGTAGTACCGCGGCATCATCCCGCCTTGGCTGTGCCCGACCAGATCGACCTTCTTCGCACCCGTCGCGCCGAGAACTGATTTCACGAACGTCGCAAGCTCAGCTGCGGAGTTGCGAATTGCCCCGCTGGCGGGGACATCGTTGGCCACCCCGTAGTTGAGCGCGAAGACGCAGTACCCCTGGTCCTTGAGCACTGGTGAAAGCAGCGCCCAGTTCTTGTACATTGTCTCGAACGTCCCCGGGACGAGAACCACCGGGTACGGGTGCACGCTCGATGGCTTGCATGTCCAGTCGTTGGCTCCGGGCGGGTCTGGCGAGATCGAGTCGGCCTGAGCCGCGGGTGCGGCGAAGAGTCCAATCGTGAGCGCCGCAGCGGCGAGGACGGCGGTGAGTCGGAATCGGCGCATGGCCTGCCTTTCTCTTGGCCGCGAACCCCTATGTCCACGGCATCCGTAGTTACTTTGCAGTAACTTACCGGCGGGTTGCAATAGGGTGCGAAGATATTGAGAAAACGTGCACCCCTCGCGCGGACCGGGTCTTCCGCACCAGCGCTCGTAAGCCGATCTTTACTGGGCGGCGCAGCAATCAGCAGCGGACCAGGGTCCAGTAGAAGTCATTAGCGCCGGCCTCGGCGGACCAAGATCAAGGCAGCGAAGGCCATTGCATAGGCTGCCAGGATGCCTCCCAGCATCATGATGGTCCAAAGGCGAGCCCAGCTCTCCGCGTGGGTGGGCGCATGAGCGGAGCCCTAACCAATTTCGGCCATATCCCCCACCCCAGGCGTCCCCTCAACCAGAGCGTACCGCTGCATCACAGCACCCTTGGGCGAAGCGACCACTGGCTCGATGAGTCGTAGGTTCGTCGGAATCACCCCATCAGCGAAGACCTTCTTCCCGCCACCGAGGAGGATCGGATACACCCAAAGCGTGAGCCGATCGAAGAACCGCTCGGCGAACAGGGTCTGCACGAAGTCGAGACTGCCGATGACGTGGATGTGCTCATGCTTGTCGCGCAGTTCGTGCAAGGCAGCCACCACATCAGGACCGAGCTGAGACGAGCCTTCCCACTCAAGGTTCAACGTCTGGCGTGAGGCCACGTATTTCGGGATGCGGTTGAACAGCTGCGCTATGCCTCCGTCCTGGTGCGGCCAGTACGCGGCAAAGATGTCGTAGGTGCGGCGCCCAAGAAGCAATGCGTCCATTCCCACCATCCCGGATTCGACCTGTTCGCCGACCGCGTCGTCGAACAGAGGCGCCTGCCAGCCCCCAAACGCGAAACTATCTGCCGGGTCTTCTTCGGGTCCGCCCGGCGCTTGCGCGACGCCGTCGAGCGTGGTGAACAGGTCGATGTGAATGAGTCCCATGCCGGGCTCCTTCTCGTCTGCCCGTCGTCGCCCCGGCGACGGGATCACTCCGAGGTTTCCACAGGATGCTTTGCGAAGCAACGGCCAACGGAGAACATCGACGACGGCGAACCCCGCCTGACGCTGTGACCTCACGAAACGTCCGGCGGGAGCCGATCTTAAGCTTCCTCCAGCTCCAACTGCGGCGCTGGCTTCCGGAACCCCGCGGGTCAAGAACGCCAGGTAGACCAACCCAACGCCCGCCCGCGCGATTCCGAACGTGAACGACAACCCACTCAGGCTCGTCCACAGCCAGGCCGTCAAGGCAAAGCCGATTCCTGGCAGCACGAGGTTGTGAATCACGCACCGCGAACCACGTGCCTTCTCATCGAAGAAGTAGTGCCTGATGACGGCGAGATTGACCACGGAGAACGCGACGAGCGCGCCAAAGCTGATAAGTGACGAAATGGTGAGCAGGTCCAGTACAAAGGCCAGCAGCGAAACGGCTGATGTCAAAAGAATCGGAAGCACGGGCGTGCGGAATCGAGCATGCAGCCGACCCAAGGCCGACAGGAACACCCCACTCCGACCCATCGAATGAATAATTCGCGAGACGGTCGCCTGGGACGTCAGCGCCGATCCAAGACTTCCGGGGACGTAAGCAGCGGTGAAGAAGGCGACGAGAAGGTTGCCGCCAGCTGCCCCAATGACTTCGATGGCCGCAGCGTCCACGTCATTGAACGTGCTGCCCGGGAGTACCAGGTGGCTGATGTACGCCAGCCCAAGGAAGATCACGCCTGCGAGAACTGTGGTGAGCATGATGGCCTTGGGCAGCTTGCGCTTCGGGTCCTTTGTCTCCTCAGCGAAGGTGGAAACGGCGTCGAATCCTAGGTAAGACAGGCACAGAATCGCGGCGCATGCCAGAATCGGCGAGACGCCTTCGGCGCCATCGACGCCGGTGAAAGGGGCCATCAAGTCGAGGTTGCCGGCGCCGGTAATGGATGACAGGTCCCAGGGCAACGAACAGCACAATGAAGAGCGCTTGGAGCCCCACGACCCCGAAGTTGGCCCTGGCGATCGCTGTGATTCCCAGGATGTTCAGCACAGTCACCGCGAGGATGGATACCACCATGAACACCCGCGACGGGATGGCCGGGAAGGCCGCATTCATGTAGATGCCGATGAGCAGGTAGTTGATCAACGGCAGCAGCAGGTAGTCCAGCAGCAGCGACCATCCAGCCATAAACCCAAGTCCGGCTCCAAACGATCGCGTCGTGTAAGTGTATGGCGATCCCCCGAACGGGAATGCTTGCGCCATCCGGCCAACGAGCGCGCGGTGAAGAGCATGACCACCTGCGTCACAGCCTAGGCGCCCGAAAGGCGCCCGCCCGTCAGCGGCACCTATATAGACTAAGCCCAGCAACACCAGCGGCGGGACCCCGAGAACGCGGCGCCACCCCTGGGCTGGAGTCTGAAAGGAGGTTGGCCCCACAGGCTTCTCGCCTCCCGGTGTATCAGTATCAAACGTGGGGGACATGGGGATCCTAAGGTCTAATCGGGGTGCCGCGGTGCGACGCAGGACTCACGCTGATCGGTGAAGAATGGCCAGTCCTTCGCTACCCTTACTAAATGAATGGCATTCGTTTAGTAAAGCGGTGAGCCGGATCACGGTCAATATGTGACGCAGCCCCGCCCACTGCATCCCGGAAACCGGCACGAACGCTACGCTGACCCCTGTGAGTTGGTGTCTGTTTTTCGACTCCTTCGAGACGATATGCGACGGCCCTCTGGAGGTTTTCGCGGCCAATGCCCCTAATACGCCACTGCCCCCAAGGAATCGACAAGCCTGTCGTGTCGACTCCCCTAGACTGGGAACGACGAAACGAGGTACTCACTGTGAAGCAGATCAACGTTGTTGGGGCGGTAATTCTTAGAGACGGTCAAGTTCTCTGTGCCCAGCGCGGCCATGGCAGTGCACTAGGAGGCTTGTGGGAATTCCCGGGCGGAAAGATAGAATCCGGCGAATCTCCCCGAGAAGCCCTTGAGCGAGAAATCGTGGAAGAGCTCCACTGTCAGGTGGAAGTAGGCGCGGAAATCACGACCACGGCTCACGAGTACGACTTCGGAATCGTGAGACTCACAACTTTTTACTGCGAACTGGTGATGGGAGAGCCGCGCCTTACCGAGCACGCAGACGTTTTGTGGCTCGAACCGGAGAAACTCGAAATTCTCACGTGGGCCCCTGCTGACATTCCTGCGGTGGAAATCATTAAGTCTTCCCTCACCAAAAATGGTTGATTTCCACTGGGCTCCAGCTTCGGCTGTCCTAGAACAGGATATACGGTTCGGATACCTGAATCGTAAACTTCCAACGACGAAACACTTCAGCCCGGAGATTGTTTTTAACACCCCGGACAATACAATGCTCAGGGTTCTTAGGCAGAACCTGAAAAATTGCACCGCGTTCACCTTCTCCGTGG
Organism: Paenarthrobacter sp. 10L412; assembly: GCF_056395565.1. Lineage (NCBI taxonomy): Bacteria > Bacillati > Actinomycetota > Actinomycetes > Micrococcales > Micrococcaceae > Paenarthrobacter > Paenarthrobacter sp. 10L412. The sequence goes on from NZ_JBFTJT010000008.1 coordinate 197,109, forward strand.
CCTTTGTGTCACCTCGTGCCATTGCTCTCCTCAAACAGGAATTCGCAGAGTTTAGAGGCACTGGACGCATAATTACGTCTGACTACCTAGGGTTCAACTCGCCAGACGCATTCTCAGAGCTTCTCAATTTGGCCAGGCCGAACAAGTTCTCACATGGCTCCATCGACGTCCGCTTGCACCATCGCAGCGACTTCCATCCCAAGGGGTACGTTTTCCAACATGCGGACAACGTCACCGCAATCCTGGGAAGTTCTAACTTGACTGAGAACGCACTGGTCAGGAACCACGAGTGGAATCTCAAAGTTGCTGCCTCCCACAGCAGCGACCTCGCAGCGCAAATCCATGAGCTGCTGCAATGTGAAATCAAGGATTCAGACGCGCTTACATCCGAATGGATCGAACGATACCGGGCATCCTATCGCCCGCCGCGCGAAGTTTCCCATTCAGGAAGTCGAACAGGCGCAAGTCGAACTGAGTTGACGCTCGAATCTCCTGAAGCAAACGCGTCTCCGTACTCGTCTGGTGAGGACCAGAGAATCCTTACGACGATAGTTCCCAATACTATGCAACGGACAGCTTTGGAGGCTATCCAAGCAATGCGGTCAGCGGGAAGGTCCAAAGCACTGGTAATCTCCGCGACAGGAACCGGTAAAACGATTCTATCCGCCCTCGATGTCCGCCAGGTAGATCCTCAGCGCATGCTTTTTGTTGTGCACCGTGAGCAAATTCTCGACAAAGCCATCAACGAGTTCCAACGGGTGTTGGGTGCGGTAGCGACAGACTTTGGCAAACTTTCAGGCAGCTCGAAGACTCTCCACGCTAAGTATATTTTCGCGACGATCCAGACACTCTCGCGTCCCGATGTAATGAAGCATTTCGAACGAGATGCTTTTGATTACATCCTGATTGACGAGGTTCACCGTGCTGGAGCGGACAGCTACCGCCGTATACTCGATCATTTCCGTCCTAAATTTCTTCTAGGCGTTACAGCCACGCCGGACCGATCTGATGGAACAAACATATATGAGCTCTTCGATTTTAATGTCCCTTACGAGATTCGACTGAACCATGCCCTAGAAGAAGGAATGTTGAGCCCATTCCATTACTACGGTGTTGCCGACTTTGAGTTGGACAATGGGACTGTATCGGAGGACCTGCCCTCGCTTGCTAGCCTTGCTAAGGGAAACCGCGTCAATCACATTCTTGAAGCGATCTCGTTGTACGGACAGGCGGGCGTTCCCCCGCGAGGACTCATCTTCTGTAGCACAAAAGACGAAGCCGCCAGTCTTGCCGGTCAGCTCAACCAACGAAGACTCCATGGACGACCGCTGAGGACTGTCGCTTTGACAGGTGAGGACTCCATTTCACGGCGTGAGGAACAAGTGGAGCGTCTCGAACGTGGCGAATTGGACTACATCCTGACTGTTGACATCTTCAATGAAGGAGTCGACATTCCGTCCATCAACCAAGTGATCATGCTGCGGCAGACACAGTCTGCAATTGTCTTTGTTCAACAGCTTGGCAGGGGACTAAGGAAGCACCCAGGCAAGGAATATGTAGTCGTCATCGACTTTATCGGTAACTACGCAAACAACTATCTTATTCCGATAGCATTGTTTGGCGACGAATCACTCAATAGAGAGTCCCTCCGGCAAAATCTTATCGCTGCTGAGGAGAGTGGCGTACTTCCAGGGCTTTCTAGCGTGCGCTTCGATCGCATTTCGCAGCATCGAGTGCTCCAATCCATCGTGGACACGAGGCTCGATAACATGCAGAACATTAAGCTCGCCTTCGACGGGCTAAAGAATCGCCTTGGCGGAATCCCGCGGCTCAAGGACTTCTACCGTTTCGAATCCGTGGATCCCGTACTTTTAGCAACGAAGACAGACAACTATCCTGCTCTCGTGTCACGGCTCACGAAAACCTCAAGCGGTCTCACTCCAACCCAACACGACCTACTGACATTCTTATCCCATGAGGTCCTGCCCGCGAGGCGGCTACATGAGACTGCCCTTTTGATGGCACTACTCAAAACTGGCCGACTCACTAGGGAAGAGATCCAGGGTATATTCGAAGCAGAAGGGATTGCAGCCGATCTTCTGCATGTGCAGAGTACGGTTGGATCCCTTACAACTAACTTCAATACCGATAGTGAACGGAGCAAATACAAGGCGGCCGTCAATTGGGTTGACGACGTATCCGTCAGTTTGAGCCAAGAATTCTTCGATAACTACAGTTCCTCCAGGCTGTTTTCAAGCAGCGTCGATGACCTCCTCGATACTGCGTACTCACTCATCTCGGACAGGTACTCGGATGGGGATCCGTTTGTGGTGGGAAGACAATATTCCCGGAAGGATGCTAGCCGCCTGCTTTGTTGGCCCAAGAATTTTATGTCCACTATCTATGGTTACAAAGTTGATCAATCGACGCTGAGCTGCCCAATCTTTGTTACGTACCATAAAGCAGAGGAAGTCACAGCGAGCACCGACTACGGTGACGAACTCCTCGACCATTCCACCATGAGATGGTTTACTCGGAGTAGACGGCGACTAAATAGCGGGGAGGTCATCCCGATTGTTGCCAACAGCGTTGCTATTCATGTTTTCGTCAAGAAAAATGACAGCGAAGGTGCCGACTTCTTTTATCTTGGTCGTGCGCATTCGGAGGATGCAATTAACACCACAATGCCAAATGATCCGAATTTGAACGTCGTCCAGATGAACTTGAAGTTTGAAAGACCCGTCTTGCCGGAAATCTACGACTATTTTGAGCGATCAATTACGGTGGAATGAGACACCTCGCAGCAACTGGGTCCCACGGCCCAGACGGCCTGTTGCTGGTGTCGCTGCCGGGAGGCGGATTGGCAACCTGGAGTGACGACGCAACATCTGCCGCTCAGGATGGGATCAGCCAAGCTCTACCCCCGCGTGACCCCACCGAACGCAGGCGAGTTACAGCACCAAAGCGGCTCTTCACGGTTCGGGGGTACGGTTCCCAAAGTGAGCGTCAGGCCGCCGTCCGGACGGCACTTCTCAAGATAATACCGATTTGTAATTGGCGGCGTTGCGGTACCGCGGGCAGTTCGTCTTTTGTTTTTATCACCGTGTTGTTGCCCTCGACCTTGCCTGTCATGGCGTCGGTGATGATCAGCACCTCGATCTCTCTCCACCATCTCCAGATGGTGCGGTAGAACCTCAGGTTTCCGACCGGCTGCCTTGACCAGCTCCTCGGGTACCTTCTTGGCCGCCGCGGCGTCTTCCAGGGAGCCGGTGTGGAGCACGGCCCGGAACGGTTCCTTAAATTTCCAGACGGCATGCAGGGTGCCGGTTGGATCGTCCAGGGCGAACACTTCCTCGAGTCGGAGGGTGGCCCGGCAGCTGAGTGTGTCGCCGCCACGCAGCAGGAGCATGCGGTGCGCCCAGGCCTTGTCGATGGCCCGGCGCCTCGGCAGCCCTTGACCTGCGGCGAGAGGTTCTGCCGGGTCTCCGTCATGGCCTGGCTGGCCAGCGCGATCAGACGGAAGTGATCAACCACGACCGCGGTACGGGGGAGGCCACATCCGCAACGCCTTCCGGAATGCCGCGGAGGGTCGATCGCGGGGACCTGCACGGCCAGGCGCCATTCCAGCGGCCGGGCGAACAACCAGTCCCCAACACCCTTGTGATCGCGGCCGTCAACGACGCCAAGGACCTGACAGTGTCCAAATCAACGATGGTCGTCATCCACGGCTCGAACCGTGTCCGCGCCTTCGTAGAGGGGTCCTGAAAGAAGCGAACTGACCGGAACCGGCTTTCATCAATACCCGGCATCCACGGGCCGAGCTTATCCACGTCCGGCAGCCGAAGCAGGCAGGCCTCATGCAGGGCCGCCCGGACCATCCCCCAGGGACGTGAACCCGGCGGCTGTTTCCGAGACGGCCCTGCCTGAGGGGATGACCGCGTCCATGAGCTGGTCCCGGAGCGGGCACGGCGCGGAACCTGCGGCGTGGATTCGAAGAACGAGAGCCGGTCGCAGGCTATATTTCTTCGCCGTACCAGCGGTGTTTGGACCAGAGCGCCTCCACCGGTCCGGCGACGGGAATACCGCGGAGTCGTTGAAGGCGACGCCCTTTACGCCGGGATGCCATGGCGGAGCAGCTTGGGCAGCCCGGCGGCTGGTCGGTTTCGATAGTCAGCTGCCGGCGGTCGGCAGTGATGGCGGTGGAAATGACGTCGTAGTCGGGCAGGTTGAGGAGGATGGTGGCAGTGTCGGCTGCGACCCCGGTCGGCTCGATCAAGGCTCGGTCCTGTTCCAGGTTGAATGCTAGACACTCATCCCAGCAGGGCCACGGGCCCCTTTGTCTTCAAGTACACGAAATCCACTACCACCAACCACGAAGAGCCGGCTACCTAAGCGCTTCCACTTTCTGCGGCAATTGCTGGCGAGCGCCAGCGGCTGGCCGCTGCACGAGAAACACCGACCCCAGCACCAGCACCGAACCTACAAACTGCCACCCCGACAGCGACTCTCCCAAGAACACGAACCCGAGCACCGCAGCGACGAGCGGGCTCAGGAATCCCAGGAACGACACCACCAACGTGGGCAGGCGTTGGATGCCCCGGAACCACACTGCGTAGGCGGCCAAGGCACCGATGACGCTGAGGTAAGCAAAGCCGACAAGGTTTGTGGCTGTCACCTGGCTTGGCAGTCCTTCGACAACCAACGTCACCGGCAGGAGCATGACTCCGCCCATGGCCAGCTGCATCCCGGTGAAGCCGAGCAGTCCCACTCCTTCGGGCCTCCCCCAGCGTTTGGTCAGGACGATGCCGGCCGCCATGCTCAGCGCTCCAGCCATCCCAGCTATGACACCTACGACGGTCAGCGTGGCGTCGGACCGCAGAACAAGTAAGCCGACGCCCGCCGCTCCCAGTGCGCAGGCGACGATGTGCGCCGCTCGGATCTTCTCCCCGAGAATCAGCACGCCAAGGAAGAGCACGAACAGGGGCTGGACGGACCCGACCAGCGCTGCGACGCCTCCGGGGAGTTGGTACGCGGTGAAGAACAGGAGGAAGAAGAACAGCCCAATGTTGAGTGCCCCCAACGCAGCGGCCTTGAACCACCAACTCCCCCGCGGCCAGGTTCGGGTGATGAGCATCAGAACAATGCCCGCCGGCAAGGCTCGCACGGTTGCTGCCAGGAGAGGTCGATCAGCGGGGAGGAACTCGGTGGTCACCAGGAATGTGGAGCCCCACACCATCGGCGCGAGTGCGGTGATGAAAAGGTCGCGGGGTGACGCCTTAGTCGGGTTCGAACCTCCCGGTTTGATGCTGACAGTCTCTATATCCGCGGGCATTGTTCACTTCCATACATTTCGATATCGAACTATTTGATGTAAGACAATGTAGGTGTTGTACTGTTTGAGGTCAAGCCTTGGAGGGACGATGGACCGCGACGCAGTAGACATGATTCTTGAGCAGTGGAACAAGGAGCGCCCCGACCTCGACGTCGGTTCCATGGGTGTCCTCGGCCGCCTCAACAGGGCCAGTCGCTTGGCATCCCTGGACGTGCAGGAATTCATGAATCAGTTTGGGCTGGAGCCGTGGGAGTTCGATGTCCTGGCTACGCTGCGTCGGTCGGCGGCCGAAGCTCCGCTAACACCTGGGCGATTGGCCAGCCTGACTATGATCGGCTCCGCAGCCATGACGAATCGCGTGGATCGTCTGGTATCCCGCGGGTTGGTTCACCGGGAGACCAACCCGGATAACCGCAGACAACTGCTGATCAGCCTCACGCCCGAGGGGCTCGCCTTGGTAGATGAGGTCGTTGAGCACCACGTGGAGAACCAGCAGAAGATGCTCGAGGGCCTCACCAAATCCGAGCGGACACAGCTGGCAAACCTGTTGCGGAAGTTCCTGGTGACGAACAACGACGGCGAGCAAAGCTAAGTACAAAGCAGTGTGGGACCCGCTTCCCCAGCGGATCCCACACGAGCCCCACCTCACCGTCAGAACAAAATCACCCCAGCCCCACCGGCAAATTCCCCCACGGCGATATCCATCACGTTCAGCCCCTAATTCACCAACGGCCTCCCCTGAGGCAGCGTCACACTCGCCGCTTCGACAAGCGGAGGAACCTGGATCTTCGTGGCAAAGTCACGTGCCGGTTCATCCCGCTACCGCCAGCAACCAACCGCGGGTCGCCGACCACCGAACCGTCTCCCGTGGGACGCATCAAATCACCAAAGTGGGCATTGTTCGCGCTGCGTGACTAACATGATTCCACCCGGGACGGACACAGCCAGGTGCCTTTAGTTGCCCCTTTGACCGCCGAGCCAATAGAGAGCAATATCGACGTCTCGGGCCGACCAAACAAACCCGTGCTCACTTGCGATGACTTGAATCTCCCCTACTAATTCCATGTATCGGCCGTACCTGCCGCGTGCCGGGGAGAGCTGGAGACCCAAAACTTCAAGGCCCCTTTGTGCTCGGCGGTCATAGACAGCCATCCTTTCCGGTGCCGCGGCGAGCAGGAGAGCTAATGCCAGCGCGTCCACCGATTCAAAGCCTGGCAAGTCAGACAGCGCACGGCGTCCGTCAGAGGCGCTTTCGGCACGGACAATTTCTGGTCATTAACGGCGGACCCGGCGCCCTCCGTAACTTCCCTGGCATCGTCATCTGGAATGGCCATCAGCTTGCGAACCCAGGTCGTATCCGCACGCAGCCGCTTCCAGAACAGCAACGCCCCGATATCTGCCTTGCCGATGCTTTTACTTGATCGGATTCTTTCAGCGACCTCATGCAGGACCTCGTCGTATGCAGAGAAGGTGTCGGACAGATATGTCGCGTGAGCGTCGTGGAGAACTTCCCATGCCCGCTGCTCCAGTGCAACGCGCTTTAGGTGTCCCGGGTTCATGCGTTGAAGCATGCCACAATCGCCACGAACACTTCCGGCACACGCCGCAACTTGCTCGCCCCAGATGTGACTATGCTGAGCGCGTGAGCCTAGAGCCAACTTCAGCCATTTTCGAGCTTCTTGCAGCGCGCGCCCTGTGGCTAATGAGGGAGGATGCAGCGCCCCTGGCGATCTCCGGCGCGACCAATGCTCTGGTCGAGGGTCATGACAGCGAAACGCTCCGAGAACTCGCTGGGGCATCCGTGAAGATCAACGTGTTCCACCTCGGCACCCTCATTGAAGGTGCTCTTGGGGAACTAGGGTTGGCAACCGCCAACATTACAAAGGACGACGCTCAGCTACTCGCGGCCCACTATTATGCCCACCGAGTCATTGAGGGAACGCTTCAAATACGCGAGCTTGCGGCTTGGGCGCACACCCTAATTCGGCATGAGGGACACCCACTCGCTCAAGATCTGGTTGAACTAGACGACGCTTATGACGCCGACGAATGGGGATGGAGTGAAGGGCCGGAACCCATTCGAGCGCTCGTCGATTTTCTCGATGCGTCCACTGACGAAGTTCGCAAACTTTTTGAAACTGCAAAGGACCACTAATTGGCGACAAATCTCATCGCATGGACATGGCCGGCTGTTCCTCAAGAGGACAGGGTTATGCAGTGCCTCGTCGACTACGCCTTCGGCATCACAACAGAGAGCCGAACGGCCGTCAAGATTGAATGCGCCTTCACATACCGAAAATCCGACGCGGACCCGGTTCTTTACGACCCCAATGATGACCCTTCGCTGCTCGGGCCGGTCCTTAGCATCACGCGTTCAGCTGTCGTAAGCGGCTTCGCTGATGATGCAGGCGCTCTTCACTTGGAATTCACAGATGGAAGCACAATTGACGTTCTGCCAGATGAGCGGTACGAGGCCTGGACGCTTGCCGGGCCAGACGGCCTGTTGCTGGTGTCGTTGCCCGGAGGCGGACTAGCCATCTGGGGTGCCGACGCAACATCTGCTGCCCAGGACGGGGATCAGCCAAGCTCTACCCACGTGTGACTTCCAAGGAAGGCCCTCGGCAAGATATAGCTGGGAGCCTGAACGCACATCATGAGGTAGTCGATCTCCGAGTGAATGGCGGGGCTTTGTGTCGGCCGCATACTTGGCAGCTCGGGGCGGCTAGTGGTTTCCGCAAAATGGGAACCACCAGCCACCCATCTCCACGTTGTCCGGGACTCTAACTAACGGGAGCTTTAGCTGGGCGCAATCGTCCAGTCGCCGCTCGAAGTGACCTGCACGAAGCCCGGGCCGGTCAACTTGACCGTACCGGTATACGAACCAATGGTGTTCACAGCAAGCTCTGACCGGCTTCCGCCGTAGCCCTGAACTACAAAATTCCGTTCACCGACGTACGTGATTGCCGCCTTCGTTGACTTACCACCAAGAAGGATCACTTGGTCCCCGTGGCCGCTGACGGGCCCTGTCGTCGAGGGAATCGTAGTGATATCTGCCACTGTCAGCGACCAACTACCTTGAGCATTAATCGTGAACTCCGACGTGGTCGAACCACTAGAAGTATCAACAATGTGAGTTCCCGTATAGGAACCGATTGTGTTGACCAAGAGACTATCTCGCCCATTTGTTTTCAACACGGTATTGCGGCTGCACGGATCACATGTGAATGTCACAATTGCGGGAGCCCCTGAGAGGGAAGCTGCTACGACATCATCTCCTACACCGCTGAACGTTTGGGTTGCAACCTTTGGTGCCGCAGGGGCTGGCGGCGGTGTCGTCTTTGCGGCGGACGGTGTCGACGAGGGCTTGGGAACAGAGGTAGCTGTCGCCGAGGGCTGCGTCGCCGGTTCCGAGTTCGCAGACGGCGAGGCGGCTGGAACTGGTACTGCTGCTGGCAACGTGGCGGCCCCACGTGTTGCGTTCAAAGCGATACTGACTACTATGAACGCTGCCGTGACGATAAGAGCGACAACTTTGTGTTTGTCATAGCCTTCGAGGGGCCGACGGTATTTGTCCGTCTGTTTGTTGGCAAGTACGAGTATGAGATCTACGAGCGCCCATACTCCCAAGCCTCCGAAAGTCAGAAGTTTTGCGATACCGGTTCCGACTTTGCCCAAGTAGAACCTGTCCACCCCAAAAACACCAACCAGCAGGGAAAGAATCCAAGTCACGAGGAACGACTTCTGCGGAGGGTGGGGCTGGAATTGCTGATATGGCGCTTGGGGAGCTTGGTAGGCCTGATTCGCAGGGGAAGGGACATGCCCTGGCGGCTGCGGAGTCTGATAACTGCCCGGTCCGACTGGGGTAGACCCCTCGGATGGGTTTGGAGGCCTATAACCTTCTGGATTCTGACTCATAAGGGTTCCTTTCGGCGCCTATTTTTGGGCACAGAAAACAATGCGAATGGGTTTGATGCGAGCGAAATGCCTTAGATCCGTGGCAGTAAACCTGCCGAATAGTCACGACGATGCGTCGATTAGTACCCCCGTAACGCTCCCCAAGGCGCCGAGCCGTGTGCTCGGTAATCGGATATTACATGGCTTTGGAATATTGGCAAGCAAGATGCGGGTTTGTGTCTTCGAGTCGCAGTAAGTGAACTTGCAGCCTCACTTCTGCCGCTCTGAAAACGACTGCGGCAACATAGCCTGGAACATAAATCAAGCCCTTCCTGAGGACCTCCTCGACCGAGTACCGTAACAAATGTGCAGCGTGTTTGTTGAACCTTACACTTTCACTGGTGCTCGCATTCCGCGGGTGAAATGGGGGCGACGACATTAGTTCGTCGGAATTGAAATGGGGAATCTTGAAGAAATCCATACTTGCCATGGCTTTGTTGTGCGTTGCGCTTGCTGGCTGTGCAGGAGCACCTGCGGCTGCTCCGACTGTCACACAGACTGTGACCGAGACGGCCACGGCAACAGCAACGGTAACGGCTACGTCAACGCCTGCTCCGGTCGTAACGCCTGCCGCAGCCATCCCAACGCCCGCAGCAGCAACTGCGGTAATCCCAACAAATGTGGCTGGGATGAACGCGGAGGCGCTGGACGATGAACTGCAGGCTCTCGGCTTTAAGAAAGTCGTCTACAACGCAGACACAGGTAAGACGGTCATTTTGCTCAGCAACTGGACTGTCACCGGCATCGATAACGCCGGCATGGAACAGGCGACCAACAAAGCCGTTGTCGTTCACGTGACTAAGTAGTACCCCTACTCCAGCAACTCATGGCTGCTGGCGCCATGGACAAAGTTGCAGACCCGAGAACAGAGCCAAGTGGGACCCGCACGGCGGCGGGTCCCACTCCTGCTTTAGTTCAACGGCGAGCTAAATCACCCCAAGCCCACCGGCAGATTCCCAACAGCAATATCCATGATGTTCAGCCCCTCATTCACCAGCGCATTCCCCTGCGGCAGCGTCACACTCGACACCTCGAATGCCGGAGGAATGTCGATCTTCGTGGCAAACACGCGAGCCGGTTCATCAACCCGGACCACAGTCGACGGACCCCCGTTGTAAGACTGCGTGTGCCGCTGGTGATAAGCCGAAGACGCCACCACCGCGCTCGTATCCGTAGCCATACCAGAGAGCCAGTTCGGCAGGTTCAGAGTGACCTGCCTGCTCTGGCCGTTCGTGAAATGCACGGTCGCTATCCCGGATGACATACCACCCGTGGAGAACCCAGTCACCAGCAAGGTCCGTCCGCGGCCGGAAACACGAACCTCCTGCCCCGCAGCCTTGAGAGTGTCAGGAGTACCCACAGCCGCAGGGTGCCAAACGGAGGACACGCCAAACGCCGAGTACGGCCTCCCACTCACAAGCCCAGCCGCAGCCAGCGCCTCCTCGGAGAACGTCCGCCGGTCCGCAGTAACGGCACCATTCCGAGGGTTCGCCGCACTCGCCACCGACGTCTGGTTCACCAACGAAGCAAACGGCAAGGCAGAAGGAGCAACGCCCGGCCCTTGGTAAGCCCCGATGTTCGGTGCCCCAACAGAAGAGGCACCAGAGGTGGGATTACCGAAGAAGTCCCTGCCGCCGTCGTCGGCAACAACAACGCCCGCACCCAGCAAACGCGACCCGGACAACAACCGGTACCCCGGCACGTCCAAGGAGGATTGCCCACTGCCGCCAGCCACCAACCGAGGGTCGCCGAGCACGGAACCCGTCTCGCCGGCGGGCGGCACAATGCCCCCAAAGTACGCGTTGTTCGCATAAGAAGCCGAGGTCGTTTTGAGACTTCCGCCCGGTGCCACGAAGAGGTTGTTGCGGACCTCGCGCGGGCCGGTCATGTCGTCCAGGAAAGTGCGCGACGGGCAGTAGAAGGTGTTGTTGTAGATGTAGTGCTTGCCGGTGCCGCTGCTGCTGCCGCCCATCCGGCAGTCGTCCTGGGCGATGTTGTAGCGGAGGACGACGTTGGCCGTGGTGGCGCCGCCCGCGCAGTTGGAGATGCAGTTGAGGTAGAAGCCGCCCGCATTCCCGTACGAGTAGTTGTACTGGAAGGTGCAGGTGCCCACCACGTTGATGTCGCAATCCCAGGCCGTGGAGTCGTACGTGGACGTGACGCTGTTGCCCACCACGTTGTGCTGGAACAGGGTGTTGCGGGAGTTGTACGGCCACATTCCGGCGAAGTTGCCCGCGATGAACGGGTACTTGCCCATCCCGAGATTCAGCCCGCTGTTGTGCTCCACCAGCGGCGCGTCCGAGTTGTGCACCACGATCGCGTCGCCGCCAACCTCGTGAATCGAGTTGTGTCCGATGTACACGTTGCGGTGATACAGCGAGGTGTCGCCGGCCAGCTTGATGCCACCTGCACCGGCATCGTTGACCTCATTCCCAGTAATCGTGATGCCGTTGTAAGCCCCCGAACCGCCCTGCACCTGGACCATGATCCCGGCGGATAGCGGGAACTCGGCGCTGCGGGCCCCGGTCTTGTTCGACCAACCGGCAACGTCCTCCACATGGTTATCGGTGATCACCACTCCCGCCTGCGCGGACGCCGTGGTGGTGTTGAACAGGATGCCCACGCGGCGGCCCAGCTCAGCCGACGGGTTGATCACGTGCAGCCCGCTCACGGTCCAGTGGCTGGCGTTGGTGATCTGCACGGCAGCTACAGCGCCGCCGCCGTTGATGGTTGGCTTGCCGCCGTCGCCATAGCTCGCGACCGTGATCGGGTGATCCGCGACGCCCGTACCTCCCGGCGTCAGCGCGCCGTCGCACGCGGTTCCGGCGCGGAACAGGATGGACTCACCCGCGGCGAACGCGCCATGGGCGTTGACCTGGGCGATCGAGTTGAAGGGGCTTCCCTCCGTGCCGTCTCCCGGCGCACTGGCCGAGCAGTCCACGAAGAACTTGGTGCTGCTGATCGTGACAATACTTGCCGGGGTCTTGCCGACGGATGGCGTCCCGAACGGTCCCGGCCCACTGACGCCCAGCTCCGTGGCACCACCTTTGGTACCCACCGGCACCACGAACGTCAGGGTAGCTACCCCGCTCTGGTCCGCGACGCCGCTGGTCACCTTCACGCCACCCAGCGACAGACCCACTGCGCCCAACGGCTGCAGATCACGCACGACGACGGTCGCCGGAGTCCCCGGAACAAGCGCACCAAGGTTGGTCTCACCTGAGGCTTCGAGCCTCAGCGGTGCGGCAAGGAACTCATCGGAGCAGTTGATCCTGGCATCGGCCCAGTCGGCGTGATCGTTGCCGTTGCCTTCCGGGCCGGCCTCCACCTTCAGCTGCAGCGTGGACCCGCCCCTGAGATCCACGTTGACGGGCAGGGCTCCGTCGGTTCCCTTCCGCTCCCCCGCGAAGCGCTCCACGCCATCCACCAGGACCTTGAAGTCCACACGGCCGCGGTCCCCCTGCGTATCGTCCACACCCACCTGGGCGAGGAACTGCCGGCACTGCCCGGCAAGGTTGTACGTAATGGACGACGCCGCGTGGGTACCAAGGCCCTTCGCATACACGGTGCCGCCAATGGTCAGCGGCCTGCGGTTCGCGTCCCCCAACGCCTGGCCGCCGTTGCTCATGTCCAGTTCAGCCGCCCCCAACCGTTGGTCATGCTGGACCAAGGAACATCGCTGGCATATACGACGCCGGTGGGTGGCGGTGGCAGTTCAGCTGCGGTTGCTGCGGGGCTGGCTGCGACTCCGGCGGCAACCAGCATCGCTCCTATGAGCGCTGCGGATGCGGTGGTTGCGGCCAGACGTCTGGCCAGGGTTTGTGGGTGCAAGTGAGGCTCCTCGTTGAGTGGGTTTCCTCAAGGAGTTTCTTGCGGTTGCACTGCGAAGGGCAACGAAATGCACAGGACTGAACATGCGCGCGCAGCGCCCTTACAGCCTCACCTTATAAACATGGTGGGTGGATTCAACGGGGAAGTCATCCGTGAACTTCCCGTCCTTCACTGCGATGGTGCGGTTCTCGTTCACCACCTCAACCGTCTTGGGAGTGACACCCGTTGGCAGGGTGAAGGTCCGCTCCCCGGTCTGTGCGTCCTGCGTCATCGCGAAAATGTAGGCGTCCCCGTTGTAGCTTTTCAGCATGGTGTCCAGCCCATCACCGAAGTTCCACACGTAGCTCTGCGTGTTCAGGACGGGCGCCAGGGCCTTCACTTCCGCGTTAATTTCACCCATAGCCTGCACCTGATCCCGGGAGCATGCGGTGTTGTGAATGCGGACGTCCGCGAGCGCATCTCCGGACATGCACGGGTTATCGTCGCCACCTCCAGGTGACTGCGTGAACCACACGATTCCGCGCGACTCGTGGATGAGCATCGCCCACACCTGTGCCTTCACCCTGTCCGGTGTCATCTGGTCGGACAGGTCATGCTCACCTTCCGGGCTAAGCACGGTCGGGACCATCCAGATGGGCGAGTGCACACCCCTTGCGGCGTTGACCTCCTGCATCACCTGCATGGCCTTTGCGTACGCCGACGACGTCTGGCAGGTGGCCGTCGTCGTCGGGTTGTATCCCTGCGGGGTGCGCAGCCGCCAATCGCGGCAGGCACCTGCGTAGTAATAGTTGGACGTCGAGGACACGTCCACGGTCTCCCAGTAACGCTTGGTGATGTCCATCGGTGCGTCGTAGCTGATGAGGGATGGAGTCCAGTTGGCGTAGGTAAACCGGCCCTCCTCCTTAGCCTTCAACCCTTCGACCGCCTGGTTCATGTGGGCTACGCCCTCATCCCAACCGAACCTGCCATCTGCTTCGTCGTCGACGTAGTTGCCCGGGAGCTGCGCCCAATCATCTGGTGCGTTCTTCACTTTCATCAGCGAGAACATGCCGTGCTGATCGAAGAGGGCATAGTCAGTGTCCGGGTTCAGTTGGACGTAGAAGTTGATGCCGTGGGCTTTGTCGAACTGCATCTGCTCGCCGTTACCTGATGCGTACCAGACTCCGACGGGGAAGAAGTCTGGGTCATCCCACCCTGCCGCGTCGGCCTTGCTGAACTTCTTATAGAACTCGGGGCCACCGTCCCAAGGAATCCTGGGGAGTTTGGCCAACGCCGCCAAAGGCGTTGTGGACGGCGAACCTGTCGATGATGCGGAAGCCGTGCCGGTAGGAATTGCTGACGGGCCCGACGGCGGCGCGCTCGGTTCCGCTGTTCCTGTGCAGCCGGTGAGTATCAGGACGGCAACCGCTGCTGCCGCTGTGAAGTAGCGAACCCGCCTCATGGCTCCTCGATTCCGTCCCGATCGGTGAAACCTGAATGTCTATAGGATGACAGGCCTTTCCGTCAGCCCCTAACAAAACTTCGGCGATCCGGATAAGCTCCGGTCCATCGCGTGATGGCTATGTTGCTAATGGGGGTAACAGTGATGTTCCGATCAAGGTCGACTACTACTGCACGGCGCACTAATCATGCATTGCGAAGGTTTCGAAGCCGGAGGCGCCCACTTTTCCTTGGAGCAGCCGTGGCCATGGTTGCCGTCTTTTTCTTAGGCCTCATGGTGGTTCCTGCCCAAGCAAACCCGACGAGCACCCGCGCTTTCAGCGTACCCAACAACAACTGGGACTACGTCACCATCAATACCAGCTACTTTCATGATGTTCTTGCCCGCGACACAGCAGGCGATCTCTGGGTTTATCCTGGTGACGGCCTGGGCGGCTGGAAGAAGCCCCGTTTCAAGATGGGCGAGGGCTGGAACGTGATGACCGCAATCGTCGGTCCCGGCAAGTTCCAAAGCGAGTTCACGGACGACCTCCTGGCCCGGGACGCGAATGGCGACCTGTGGCTCTACCCCGGCACGGGCGGCGGGATTCTTAAGCCCCGGATGCACGTGGGTGTCGGCTGGAACGTCATGACGGCTCTGGTGGGACCTGGGGACTTCAATGGCGACTACCTGCCAGATCTCATGGCCCGTGATGCGGAGGGGCGCCTCTGGTTGTATCCAGGAGATCACCTCGGCGGGTGGCTCCCCCGGTTCCAAATCGGAGAGGGCTGGAACGTGATGACTGCTCTGATCGGTCGCGGCGATTTCAACGAGGACCGAAAAATGGATCTCCTTGCCCGGGACACCAGCGGCCGCCTCTGGCTCTACCCCGGAAATGGCACTGGCGGGTGGCTGCCCCGGATGCAAGTCGGCGAAGGCTGGAACACCATGACGGCCATCATTGCTACCGGCAACTTCGATAACAATTACGTGGGGTACTCGCAGATCATCGCGCGGGATACCAACGGCATCCTCTGGCTCTATCCCGGGATTGGAAGCCGCCATCTGGAGCCGCGGAAACAGATCGGAGAAGGCTGGAACATCATGACCGCGCTGGTCTGATCTCCGTCCTGATTTCACCCGCAAGTCCGGCCCGGGTTGTCATTTCGGAAATTTCCGACATATCATCATCGAGTGCTTCCCGACGTCTTCGGCGCCCTCGCGAACCCTTCGCGGCGTACCATCCTCGATAGCCTTCGTGAGGGTCCCTTGACGGCGGGCGATCTCACGGGCCGCTTGGACCTCAGCCGCTCTTCAGCGTCCGAGCATTTGGCGGTCCTGCGGGAAGCCGGCTTGATCCGTGAGGAACGGCAAGGCCGAAACAGGATCTATCACCTTGAGGCCGAAGGCCTGCGGGATGCCAGCAACTGGCTGAAGCACTACGAGCAATATTGGAACCAGCGGCTCGATGCCCTGGCCGAACTATTGGATGAGGAAAACACTCCATGACCGAAAACGCCATCAGGCTCGAGCGCACTTTCCCGCACCCCAAAGAGGCAGTGTGGGCTGCCCTGACCACCCCGGAACTGCTCGCGCGCTGGTGGGCTGCCGGCGACATCGCACCCGTGGTGGGACACCGCTTCACCATGGACATGGGCGGCTGGGGCCAGCAGCAATGCGAAGTCACCGCCGTCGAACCCGGCACCTCCATCACGTTCGTCTTCGCCGAGGGCATCCTGGACACCACCATTACGTGGGCTTTGGAGTCCACCGAATCCGGCACCGTCCTTCACTTCAAGCACGCGGGCTTCAACCTTGACACCCCCATGGGACAGCAAGCCCTCGAGGGGATGGGCAACGGATGGCCTGGCCTTCTCGCGAGGATCGATCAAGTCCTGGTCAGCGTCGCCTAGCTAGCTTCCGGTGGCCAAAACCACGTTGATCTGATCGCGGATCTCATCGCCGACCTGCTCGTCGGTGAGACCGCTATTGGCGGATGAGCTCATGCTGACGAACATGATCGCCGAAATGACGCGGGCAATTTTCGCGGGGTCCCGAGCCGTCAATTGCTCATCCCGGCCCAACACCTCTGCGATGACGGCCTCCGTGCGGATGGTCAGCGCAAGTGCCTCCGCATGGTGGGGTTCGGCCGGATCGCCGAAAACGATCTCTTTCAGGTAGGTCCGGCCGTTCTCGATCTGGACCCGGTTGCATTTGATGATGGGTCGGATGATCGCCATGATCCCGTCCAGAACAGCTTCTTCCTGTTCCGCGTCGGCGACGCCCGAGTTGAGCGCTTCGGCGTATTTGACGTTGTGGACCAGGAGAAGCAGCTCCGCCTTCGTCTTGGCGTACAAGAACAAGGTTCCCGATCCGACGTCGGCCTTTTCAGCCACCTGCTGGGTGGTGACCTCATCTACGCCGTACTGGGTGAATAGCTCGCGGGCCGCAGCGGTGATGCGGTCAAGCTTCTCCTGCTTATTCCGCTCACGTCGGCCAAGGGTCTGGGGCACAGCCTGCATTCAAATACCGTATCAGCGGCCCAGGAATTCGAGGGCGACGGGGACGAACTCCTGGTGGTACTGGAAGATGCCGCCGTGCCCCGAATCGGGGTAGATGACCAGTTCACTGCCCGGAATCCGGAGGTGCATATCGTCGGAGAGCCGGGACGGAACCATGCGGTCGTTGTCGCCGTTGGCGATGAGTGTCGGCTGGGTGATCGCGCCCAGGTTTGCCGGTTCCGTGCGGCCCCACTTCTTGATGGCCTTCAGTTGCGTCTGGAAAGCCTTGGTTTTGATGGGTGCGTCCCGGTCGGCGGTGCGCTCGTTGAGCCGCTGGATAAATGACCTCGCGGCAGGTTTGCCTGCGGCATTGCGGTTGAAGAACAGGAATTCCTTGGGGTCCTGCCGGGTCAGTGTGGCTCGCAGGACATCGTAGTAGGTAACGCGAGCCACCTTGTCGATGTCCTTCCCACCTGCAGGACCAGTGCCGGCAAGGACGAGCTTCCGCACGAGCTCGGGGTATTTGACGACCAAAGCCTGGGCAATCATGCCTCCAAGCGAGAACCCAAAGAGGTCTACTTTCTCATACCCGAGCGCCCTGATGAAGGTCGCGGCGTCCTCCGCCATCTCCTCGATGGTGCCAGGAACGTTGCCGGTTGTGGCACCGACACCACGGTTGCTGAAGGTGATTACGTGGTGCTTCCCGGCGATGGGGTCGATGATGCGCGGGTCCCAGTTGTCCATCGTGGCGGCGAGGTGGACCAGGAAAACGACGGGGATGCCGCCCTTCTGGCCCAGCTCGCGGTAACTGTACGTGACGCCGCCAGCGGTAACTGTGCTGACTGGTGCGTCCTTGTAGGCGGTGATGACGTTGCTCATGGTGTTTGTTCCTTACGGTGTGATTGGCAGTATTTGATTGGTTTAGTGGGTGACGACTGTTTTGCCGCGGACGCCGCCCTTTTCCAGCCCGGCAAGGACGTCCGGCGTCTGGTCGAACGGGACTACCCGGCCGACGACGGGGCGGATTTCCCCGGCGTCGATGAGCGCGGCAATCTCGCGGAGCTGGCTGCCGTTGGCGCGCATGAAGAGGAACTCGTAGGTGACGCCAAGGCGACGGGCTTTACGACGGATGCCTGCACTGATGAGCGCGACAGCGCTCTTCATCACGACGTTCGCTCCGAGCTGCTTGGCAAAGTCGGGATCCGGCGGGCCTGAAATGCCGATGGCCTTGCCGCCGGGCTTGAGAACCTTCAGCGATCGCTCCAGATTCTCGCCGCCGAGGCTGTCCAGAACCAGATCGTAGCCATGGAGGATCTCCGCAAAGTCCTCGGTCCGGTAATCGATGACCACGTCCGCCCCGAGCTCGCGAACAAAGTCCGCGTTGCCGGCGCTGACGGTCGTGGCAACGGTGGCCCCAAGATACTTGGCGAGCTGGATCGCGATGGAGCCCACGCCGCCAACTCCCGCGTGAATCAGGACCTTCTGGCCCGGGCCAACCTTGCCGCGTTCAACGAGTGCCTGCCAGGCGGTCAAGGCCACCAGTGGCAGGGATCCCGCTTCCTCCATACTTATCGACGCCGGCTTGATGGCAAGGTTCACTTCGGCCACGGCGATCCGCTCGGCAAACGTACCGATACGGTCCTGATGCGGGCGGGCGAAGACCTCATCGCCTGGCTTGAAGGACCGTACTTTCGCGCCGACACTCACCACGACTCCGGCGAGGTCATTGCCAAGGATCAGCGGCAGCTTGTACGGGAGGACCTGCTTGAACTGCCCCTGGCGGATCTTCTCGTCCAGCTGGTTCATGCTGGACGCCTTCACTTGCACCAGCACGTCATGCTCGCCGACGACGGGCTCGGGAACGTCAACCTCTTGCAGGGGTTCTTTGTACTTGTTGAGGACGAAGGCTCTCATTGGGGGTTTCTCCTTGCGAAATAACTGAGTAAGCTCAATTCTGAGGCTACTCAGTTCTTAAGTCAAGGGGAGGCCCGTGGCTGACACGGCCCCGGGCAAAAGTGCACGAAAAAGGAGACACGTCTGTGTCTCCTCACTTTCAATCTATACGGCACTGGGGGGCTTGCCGCAAGGCCCGGGGGTTGCTGCAAAATTGAGAGCCGACGCCGGAAGTACGCGCTGTTTCAGACGCGCGGTTCCGGCGCCATCAGCCCAGAAAGGAGCTGACAGCGTGCCTCTCACAACCAGCGCGTTCAACCTTCCCGAGCACCTCGCACCCAAAGCAGATCCAGCCCTGATCGCTGCCGATGAACAGCACTTCGCAGCCATCGCCGAGAGCCTTGAACAGACCATCTCCGAGCTGTCCGACCAGCTCGATGCAATACGCAAAGCCCCAAGCCGCTTCGGCCAGGAGGCCGTGGAGAAGGACGTCGAAACCCGCCGGCTAACCGGTCGGCTGCGTGCACTGCGTCGCTTCGGACTCGACCTCTGCCTGGGTCGTGTTGTCCCCGCCGGCGACACTGAACCTCTCTACATTGGGCGACTCGGCCTCACGGACAGCGACGGCCGCAGGCTGCTTGTCGACTGGCGCTCCCCCGCCGCCGAGCCGTTCTTCGGAGCCACCCACGCCAACCCCATGGGTCTGGCGGCCCGCCGACGTTATCGCTGGACCCGGGGACGGATCACCGACTACTGGGACGAAGCTTTCACCGCAGACCGGGCCTCCACGAATCCGTCCGGCGGCACGGCTGCCCTTGAGGACCTTTCAGCCTTCATCGCCAGCCTGGGCAGCAGCCGTTCGGCCCGGATGCGGGACGTGCTGGGCACTATCCAAGCGGATCAGGATGCCATCATCCGTGCGTCTTCACGGGGTGCGTTAGTGGTCGACGGCGGTCCCGGTACCGGTAAGACTGTGGTCGCCTTGCACCGCGCCGCGTATCTGCTCTACTCAGACCCCCGGCTCGGTCACCGCAGGGGCGGCGTCCTGTTCGTCGGCCCGCACCGGCCGTTTCTGGCGTACGTTGCAGATGTCCTTCCCAGCCTGGGCGAAGAGGGGGTGCAGACGTGCACCCTACGGGATCTCGTGCCTGAGGGAGCCGACGCCGCCGTCGAGTCCGACCCCGAGGCTGCTCGCCTGAAATCTTCTGCGGACCTGGTGGAGGCGATCGAGCCTGCCGTCAGGTTCTACGAGTCACCACCGAAGGAGGGTCTGGAAGTCGAGACGCCCTGGGCCGACGTCTGGCTCAGCGCAGACGACTGGGCCGAGGCCTTCGACGTGCCAACACCAGGCACTCCCCACAATGAGGCGCGCGACGAGGTCTGGGAGGAACTGCTGACCATCCTGGTGGACAAGTTCGATACGGACGAGGTTCCGGAGGACTTGCTTCGCCGCTCTTTCGCGCAGAATCCGGACCTGGTGGAAGCCTTCAGCCGGGCGTGGCCGCTGCTTCATTACACGGATCTCGTGGCCGACCTTTGGCGGGTGCCAGCGTACCTGCGTCTGTGTGCCCCTCGGCTCAGTGCCGATGACGTGGGGAAGCTTCGACGGGCCGATCCCAACGCCTGGACTGTGTCGGATTTGCCCCTCCTGGACGCGGCCCGCCAACGGCTGGGCGATCCTGAAGCGTCCAAGCGAAGGCGTCGCCAGAAGGCCGAAGCCGCTGCCGAGCGTGAGCTCATGGACCGTGTGGTGGAAGACCTCGTGGCTGCGGACGATTCGGAAATGCTTGTCATGTCCATGCTGCGCGGCGAGGACATGCAGGAGAAGCTCATGGACGAGTCAGTGTTGATCGCGGACCCGGACCAGCTCGCGGGCCCCTTCGCCCACGTGGTGGTGGACGAGGCGCAGGAACTGACCGACGCCCAGTGGCAGATGCTCCTGCAACGCTGCCCGTCCCGGAGCTTCACCATCGTGGGTGACCCCGCACAGGCCAGGCATGGATTCACTGAGTCCTGGCAGGAACGCCTGGAGCGCATAGGCCTGGGCAACGTGAACCTGACGCATCTCAGCATCAACTACCGCACGCCCGAGGAAGTCATGGCGGAGGCCGAACCCGTCATCAAGGCCGCCCTCCCCGATGCAAACGTGCCCACGTCCATCCGGAGCAGCAACCTCCCTGTCGTCCACGGATCCGCTTCAGACCTGGACTCGATCCTCACCACGTGGCTGGACGCGCACGCCGAAGGAATCGCTTGCGTCATCAGCAAGAACGACGCCGGACGCGGCTCGCTCCCAGCGTCGCCGCGCTTGCGTTGGCTTGCGCCGGAACTATCCAAAGGCCTCGAGTTCGACCTCGTGGTCCTGATTGATCCAGACGAATTCGGGTCGGGCATCGAAGGAGCCGTGGACCGCTATGTCGCGATGACCAGGGCCACCCAGCAGCTGGTCATCCTCAGCACTGCCGCCGTCGAGGGTTTCTAAATGGATGCCTCGGCAGCCGCTTTCAGGTCGGCAGCGAACTGTTCGAAGCTTGCGTCGAAGGACGGGATCTTGCTCGCAAACAGTGGAAAGATCGGCCCGCCGATGCGTTCATTCATCTCGAAGAGAGTCTGCCCGCCGTTGGTTTCCGTGAGGGTGTAGACGCGGCTGCCCAGTGCGTCGCCCCATACGAGGCGGCTGGTGGGTTCGAACTCTTTGACCTTGAGTTTGAATGTGCGGCTGGGATCCAGCTTGGACACCAGCTGGAGGGTTGATCCTGGTTTGATGTCGCCCTTCAAGGACACAATGGTCGAGTTCCATCGGGGGTAATCGGCCGCGGTAGTCAAGACGCGCCAAACCGTGGCGGGATCAGCGTCGATCGTCGTAGCCACCTTGGTGGTACGGCTGAACGTTTTACTGACGGTGGTGGCGGTTCCATCTGGACTGATTGTCATCGCATTCCGCTTTCTAAGAGTCAGGTCCTTCGAATGCTACATTCCCGGGATCTCCTGCGCTTCGTGGACTTCGATTTCGCAGCCACCGGGCATGTTGAGGCTCACGCTGGCTGGGCGACGTGCTGCCATCGCAGGCCACGCGGACTCCGTTGGCCAGCGGCGTCCTGCTGCTTGATTTAGGAGGGTTTAGAGAGAGACAGTGCGGCCGGTGAAGGCTACGAGCCGTTCCAGGCTGCTGGCTGTCTCCGCCGTCGGCTGCTCGGGGCGCGAAGCAGTTCGAGTTCAGGATCCCGGCGACCGTGTTTGCCGGCAATTCGGCGAAGCCCATATCCACAGGCCCTTCCACGCCGCGGTTGCTGAGGGCCTCCAGCGCGGGCTGGGCCAACTCAGCGATCCGCACCTCTGCAAACAAGATCACGGAGCCGGCCCATCCCCTGGAGATCGAGCCTGCAGTAGGGATATTGGGCTAGTGCCTTCCCCGGGACAACTCCCGCTTGCGGGAGCTGCGATGCCGCGGCCCCCTCCCACGACGTCGTCGTTGCAACAAGGCAGAAAGTGGCAACACCAAGCGGGAAGCCACCACGGCGGCGAGCACCACTAGAGTCACAAGAATGGCAATGGTTACCAACACCAGCCACAATTCGGGTGCGGGCGAACCACTAACAATTTCCGGGGTATTTTCGAGTCCAAGCATCTACTTCTCCTGCAATCTGGGACGTAACTATTGCAGTGGTGAGTACGAGTGAACGCCGGAACGTGTTGCGGAAGGCCCGATTCTTTGCGTCGGTTGTTTATCGCGTGTCCGCGGCGGGCTTCCGCCACATCACCGCGAGCACCAACACCAGAACGTTCAGGCCCAGCATCACCAGCACCATGAGTCCCCAGTTGGCTTGGTTCACGCCGGAGCCATACAGAACGCCAATCAGCACGGTTGCAGTGATCGCGCCTAGGTAGCGGCAGGTCTGGAAGATACCAGCAGCTACTCCTCGCTCCTCAGGGCGTGCAGAAACGTAGAGCCCTTGGTTCGAGGCCGTACTCACGATTCCGTAGGGAATGCCCATCATGGCAGTCAGCACGAACACCAACGGCGCCCACAGCGTCAACGTGAGCGCGCCAAGACCCGCTGCAGCAACAGTCAGAATCAACACCCCGGTGATCAGCACGGAACGCACGCCGAACCGCTCAATGAGCCGCACGGTCAGTGGCGTCACCACAACCGACAACGCCGCAAGGGGCAGCATCAGCAGGCCCACCACACCGGCGTCGTAATGACCTGCCTCCTGCAGCAATTGCGGCAGTCCAAAGAAGGCAAAGTAGTAGACGCCGCTGAAAACGATGAACAGCAAATAGACCAGCAGCAGCGGCCGGTTCCTGCCCAGCAAGCGGAGGTCCAGGAACGGCGGGCGGAAGCGGAGCTCGCGCCAGGCGAACAGCGCACCGATCACAGTCGCAGCGGCCAGGAGCCACCAGCGGTAGGCCGGCATGACGTTGAGCAGCGCCATCATGGCGAGCATGAGCGAGGTGACGAAAGCGAGGATGCCGGGGATGTCGGAGTCGCGGATCAGCGCTGATAGCTTGCCCGTTTCTCGCCCAGAATCGGCTGGCGCGGCCTTGTGCACCACAATCAGAGCAAGCAGCGCGATCGGCACGTTGATCGCGAACAGCGCCTGCCAGCCGACCAGGCTCACCAACAATCCGCCGACCACGGGACCCACGGCAGCGGCCGACGTGTTTGCCATCTGGATCCTGCCCAGCGGCCGGGTCGACGGCAAGTTAGCGAGCTTGCTCAATTCGGTGACCATCACGACAGCCGAGGGGTACGCCGTCGCAGTTCCTACGGCCATCAGGGCACGCGCCACGCACACCAACGCGAAGCTGGGAAGGAAGGGCGCGATGGCACAGGTGACCGCGACCAAGGCCATGCCGAAAGTGAACAAGCGGCGGGGGCCGAAGCGGTCAGCGAGCCTGCCCATGAGCGGCTGGCCGGCAGCGGACGCGAGGTAGAACGACGTGATCACCCAGGTGACGGTGGCGACGTCGAGCGCGAAGTCCTCCCGCAGGACTACCAACGCGACCGCGATCATGGACGAGTTCAGCGGGTTCAGCGCCGTCCCGAGGCTCAGTGCAGCAATCGCGAGGCCGGGCCGGGGTCTATTCGTCGTCACCCACCCAAGTCTGCTCCATAGTTGCTTCGGGTTACGAAACGCGTTCGCGGGGCGGACGGAAAGCCCGCCTGAGGGCATCCAGTATGGCGGCAACAATCGAGTCAACGCGCTCTCTGGTGCCAGGGAATCGTCGAGAGTACCGTTCGTTCCAAGAAGATCTGCGTCTGATTGGGCTCCAGACAAATCGGGGGGTGCAAGTCACGCACCTGAGGAGACATAGGCCATGTATGCACGTCGTCTTTTGAAATTGCTTACTCCGTTCGCGATTCTGCCCACCATCCTGCTTACATCTTGTGCACCAGCAACGGCGCCCGATCCAAAACAAGCATTGGTCGGGACATGGACTTCCACGGTCACCAAGGAAGATGTCCTGCGGGTCGTGCCCGATTTTAAGCAGGAGTTCCTCTGTGAAAACACGGGTACGTTCAGCTGGGAATTCAAGGAAGATGGCAAGTTCACCATTGATCAGAAAGGCCTGCCAGAGTGCCCGGCACCCGTGGAGCCGCATGTTGAAGACACGTGGTCCAATGATGGGAACCGAATGACAATTGCGAAAGATAAGCCTGCTCAGGAGGTCTATGAGTGGGCCGTCAAAGAGAAGACACTCGTTTTGAAACACGTGTCCGGTGACTGCGTCCCATGCAAGGCAACCAGTACAGCCCATCCATGGACACGGGTGGGCTGAAAGAAACCATGGGAGGGTACGCCGCTACTCCTCGAAGTGCGTTGTAACCTTCCCCGAGGACACGGCGGCGATGATCGACTGGGCCAAATGCCGCAGCTTGATGTTCCGGTTGCTGGAGGCAGTCCGCAGAATGGTGAACGCTTCCTCCTGACTGCAGTGGTTCTGCGCCATGATCGCGCCAACGGCCAGGTCGATCACCGTGCGCGATTGCATCGCAGCGGCAAGATCGTTCCGCGCATCGCTGAGCTGGGCGATCTTCAACGCGAGGCGTAGCGACTTGGAAGCGTGCGATGCGAATACCTCGGCGCGTTCCACGTCATCGTCGCTGAACGCGTGGGTCCGCTCTGAGTAGAGGTTCAGGGCAGCGCGGGTATCCCCCTCGACCAGCAGCGGCACGCTCAGGATGGACCGAAGCCCCTGATGGGAGGCGGCCTGGACATATTCCGGCCAACGGTGTTCGCGAAGAAGGTCCGGGACCAACACCGAGGTCAGCTTGTCCATGGCCGTAAGACAAGGGCCTTCAAAGGTGTCTTGGAGTTCGTCCATGACACGGGCACGGTCGTCACTGCTGGCGGCCGTCGCGGACTTCTTGCGCCGAAGGACTGTGATGCCGCAATACACGGGCGACTTGCGGTGTGAGAGGCTCTCTGCCGAGAAAGAAGCGAGATCGCCGAGAAAAGCCTCGACATCTTCGCTACCCAGGACAAGATCCAGAAAATATCCATTCTGGAGAGCTTCCTGCTCGGGGAGGGGGTTTACCATGTGGCACGTTCCTACTGACTGAAAAGCGTCCCCAGCAGACAGCAAAGGAGCGAATATCGCCGCCCTCTGCAAAACGGTCTGAAGACACCATATCGTCCAACGATCAACGGTACAAAGTGCGGCACGACATGCATTTAGCAGCAGATCCATGAACCCATCCGACCCACTTTGTCAATCCGGGCAGGGTGTCACATCGGAGAGAAAGTAAGTAGGCTTACTTTATTATCCGAGTCCGGCCGCCGGACCATTCGTGCAAAGGAGAACATCTGATGGGCGTTGAAGACAGCATCCGTAAAGCCGCCGAAAACGCGATGGAAGACTTGGCTGGCACGTCCGATCCCGTGGACGACCAGCACGTGCCCGAGCCCGGCGCGAAGGACGACGACATCCAGGTCCACTCCTCCATCAGCGAAGGTTCCAACGCGATGGACTCGGACACGCCTGAGGAGCAGGCGCAGGCCACCTCCGACCGTTCGTTCGCCGTGGCTGGCGACGGCGAGGCCCACGAGGAACCCGCAACCCGCAGTGCCGAAGAAACTGACAGTGACATGAACCAGGACCGGGAAGGGGACCGCAACGTGCCCGCCGCATCGGGCGACGTCCCCGGACCAGCAGGTCTGCCGGATGGTACTCCGGACGAACTGCGGGCAGACCCCTCCGAAGGTGACCAGAACCCGTCGACGAGCATGGGTCGGGGCTAAATTCGGGGCGCGCTCATTGGCCTGGCCCCTTTGGCTTCCTGATCTTGTTTGGGCCGAGTTCAGCCCTTCTGCACCCTATTTGGGTTGCAAAATGGCCGCCTTGGATTCAAAGAAGGTCAGGAAGACACAGTCTCGCGCTTAGGGGCGCGGGGCCGCCGTCGAACCCCGCACCACGAGCTCCGTTCCGAGCTCGATCCGCTGCGGTAACTCTTCATCGCCTTCAAGATGCCGAAGCAGCGCGCGCATAGCCGTCTCAGCCATCTGCACCACGGGCTGACGGACTGTTGTTAGCCCGGGTTCGATCCATTCAGCGGCTGGAATATCGTCGAAGCCGATGATCGAGAGGTCTTCCGGGATGCGCAGCCCGGCAGAACGGGCGGCACGGTAGGCGCCGAGGGCTTGGGCGTCGTTGCCGGTGAAGATGGCTGTGGGCCGGTCATTCAGGGCCAGGAGAGCCTCAGTTCCCCGGGCGCCGGACTCCGTAGAGAAATCACCGGGCACCATCAACGAAGAATCCGCGTCAACACCTGCCCGGCGCAGTGCAGCCAGATAGCCGTCCTCGCGGGCCCCGCTGCACTGAAGGTCCTCACGGCCGCCGATCATGCCAATACGCTTGTGACCGAGTTTCAAAAGGTGCTCAGTTGCCGAGAAGGCGCCATCCCAGTTCGCAGCACCAACAGTCATGAGGTCCGGGCCCGGCTGGCCTACGGGATCGATCAGGATCACCGGGATTCCGAGCGCCTTGATGCGCTGGATCTGCTTCGAGTCCAGTTCGTAAACCGCCAGCAGCACGCCGTCGGATTTCCGCTCGGCGAGGTTCGCCAGCCACGGCCGAATCCGCGATCCGTCCAGAGACAGGCTGCTGACCACCGTGCCATATCCGGCTTCCTGGGCAACGCGCTCAACGCCCTCAATGATTTCGCACGCCCATTCGGAGGCCAGGCCGGGGAACACGAGGTCAACAAGGCCAGCCTTCTTGCTCCGCTTGGCCGGGCGACGGGCGTAGTCGCGCTTGGCGATGATTTCTTCCACCCGGGCGCGCGTAGCTGCTGCGACATGGGCGTGGCCGTTCAGGACCTTGGAAACGGTGGGCACGGACACTCCGGCCTCCCGGGCGATCTCGCTGATCGTCGCCCGCCCAGAGTCCTGTTTGGTCACCATGGAACGCACCCCTTTCGGCCGGGGATCACCTCCCAGCAGCAATAGTTTCGGAAAGTTCCCACGATTGGATTCGGCCACACATGCCGTAAATCCTGCGGGTTTTCCGTTCGCCTATCGTAGTCCTCGAGTCTTGCAAGTAGAAACTTTCCATCGACTCGAGAGAGTCCAAATTGCCCTTGGTGAGCTCAGCTTGGCGTACCGCTCCTTCAGCTAGATAGCCCCGCCACGTTCCGGCCCTGCCACTCACCAATCGAACAGCCGCAGCATGAAACTCGGCCAGCGCCGGCACGCCGGATGTGATGACAGCAGCCTTCAACTCCAGATATCCCTCCAAAGCCAGGTCCCGACGACGACGCGCGGCAGCCTCGGCAGCCGCGTCACCGCCGTCGGCGTCCCTGGACGGAAGCAAAGCAGCGCGGGAGTACGCGTCGACGTCCACTAAATGCTCTGGCGGGAACGTCATCACGGCGTCGCCATTCTCGGGGAGGCCAGCATTCTGCATGACGATCATCACCTTGAGATCCCCGGAATCGTTGATCGCGCGGTGGACGGTCCCAGGAGTGAACCAAACGACGGCTCCAGGCACCAGGTCCGTAGTAGTGAAACCGCGCGAGTCCAGCGTCTCCAGCCGGCCGGATCCTCCCAGGACTATGTAAGCCTCAGTCGAGGCCGTGTGGACATGAGGGGACCCGCCGGCCTCACCGTCCGGGCCCGGCCAGTTGTAGATGCTGACCTCGGATACGGCGGTCGCGCCCGGGAATGTAGAGCACACTATTCCCAACCATCCAAGGCATCCCGGGCTGCGCCAGCGAGCGCGCTGGCCGAGTCTGTGGCGATATCGCCGTCGGAAATCACGACGGCGTACCTGTACTTGAGTGGTTGACCGACCTTTAGCGGGACTACTTCGCTGAAGAACGGCGCCGAACCCAGGCAGGCGAACATGGACGAACGGGCAAACCATTGATTGGACGCACCCACGTTGGATTGGTCCTCCACGAACATGATGGTCGACTTCCGGCAGGTGACGTCGTGCTGGCCGGTGAATGCGATCCATGGTGATCGCGTTCCCATGAAGTCGTCGGCCCCGGTGCCGGCTTCCGACCGGAATTCGCCGCCTGTGAAGGACCTCGGACCGCGCCAGAACAGGCCACCGTACCCTGCGTTGTCCCGGCCTTCCGTGGTGGGGCTTCCGATACCGATCTCGGCACCGGAGACATTGCTCATCTCCGTTTCGAAAAGGAGTGCCCACGCATTTTCGGAGGGCAGCAGTTGGATGGCGAAGCGGCGCTGCTCCCGGATGAGGGGCAAACCCTGTTGTCCGGGCTCAGTTGGCTGTGCAGTCCAGAGCAGGGCCTCAGCGGCGGTGATAGTTGAAGCAGATTCCTCGATGTAACTGAAGGCTTCATGGTTCATTGCCCCGTTGTTTTCCAGGTTCGCGTAGCCGGTCTCGCGGGTGTAGGTCGCACCACCCCAGAAGTTGTGCTCGCCCACATTGGGCAACGCCCAAGAGAGTCCCTTGTGCCAGACGTGGTCCCACGGACGGGAGATGGTGACTTCGTCGCCCTCCAAGGTGGTGAGTGGGTGGAAGAAGGGGCGTGGGCTTTCGTACTGATCGTCAGTGGGACGGTACGTATAGCTCGCGATGTCCTGGCCGCCGGCTGTGAAAGTCAGGGAACGGCCGTCGTCGGAATAGCTGAGGGTGGTGGTCGGGGCTGTTTGGGCTGAGGTTGTCATGGATTCTCCGTTGAGTCGTTGCGGGTTTCAGGAACGGGCGGTGGAAGCAAGGACGCGGGTCCCTTGGCCCTCTCCATCCATGCCTGCATAAAAAGCGTGGCCGGGAACGATCTCCCCGCGGCGCACCGGCTTTCCGGTGAACGCGGAGGCGTAAATTGCGGCAGCGAACTCAAGTGTTTGCCTCGCTGAGTCGGCTCCGGCTGGGAGCGGGAGTCCGGCGTCGAGCGCGTCATACATCGCCAGGAATTGTGCCGAGTGGCCGCTGCCCCGTCCCAAGGGTCCGGCAGTCCAAGCAGCCGACACTTGGTCCTCATGGCCAGGTGCCGAAGTGATGGTCCAATCCTTGGTGCCGTACCCGTACAGGTGGCTGAGCTCGATGGTGGCGAACTCGCAGTCAACGCGGATATCCGAGGTTTCGCGGGGCGAGAGCAGGGAGTTGATGACCGTGGCAGCGGCGCCATTTTCGAAGCGAACCAAGGCAGCCGAGAGGTCCTCGGTGGACGTTGCCCGGGCCTGACGGGAGGCGATGGCCGTGACCTCTTCCCACGGGCCGAGCAGGTGCAGGAGGAGGTCGAACTGGTGGATGCCGTGGCCCATGGTGGGACCGCCGCCTTCCGCCTTCCAGGTGCCCCGCCATGGCAGCTCGAAATACTCATCCGGCCGGTACCAGAGGGTATCGCAGCGGGCAACAAGCGGACGTCCGAAGTCGCTTCCGCCGATCAAGGTACGTGCTGCGGCAGAGGCATCACCAAAGCGGTGCTGGAACACGCACGAGAACTGGGCGCCGCCTTGGGCTTCGGCGTCGTTGAGGCGGTCGAAGTCCGCGAGGCTGAGCGCTGGCGGCTTCTCGGACAGGACATGCACACCCGCTTCCAGGCACTCTATGGCTTGATCGATGTGCATCATCGGCGGAGTGCAAAGGTGCACGATGTCCGGTTTGGCTTCGGCGAGCAACTCGGTGAGGCTTTGGTATCGCCCGGCGATTCCGTGTTCATCGGCAAAGGCCTGCAGCCGCGCGTCGTCGACGTCGCATGCAGCCACCAGCTCTGCCCTGTTCTCGGTGCGGGCCAGGTTGGACGCGTGCACAGCAGCGATCCCGCCCGTTCCCACGATTGCCACTTTGTACGTCTGCATATGAGGTTTCTCCAACAGGTTCTGGCTTGGATGATGTCCGAAAGTTTCTGATCTTTAGCGGCGCAAACTGGCACTCGTTGCATCCTGCTTCGTCAACGCTATGAAGAATCTGCTCGTAAATCAACACATTTCAGGCCTAGAAACTAATCCGAAGTTTCTGATAGTTTCTAAAAATCGCCAATCAACCCAAGGAGAAGCCTGTGAGCAGCGGCGCCGCTGAACAGCAAGCACTTGCCCGCGTCCCCGCCCAGGACGTCGTGGAACACCTCATCCGCGAAATGACCTTGGAAGAAAAGCTCGCCCAACTGGTAGGCGTGTGGGTCAATGCTTCCAGCGACGGCGATTCCGTGGCACCGCTGCAGAGCCAGATGGCGGGCGATACGCGTTCCTGGGACGAGGTCATCTCCCATGGGTTGGGCCAGATCACGCGCATGTACGGCACCGTCCCAGTGGACCCATCCGAGGGCGCCCGGCGACTTGCGGCCGCACAGGAACAGATCATGGCAGCCTCCCGATTCGGCATCCCTGCGCAGGTGCATGAGGAATGCCTGGCCGGTTTGGCAGCGTGGAAGGCAACGGCTTTCCCGGTCCCACTGGCGTGGGGTGCCACGTTCAACCCAACTTTGGTCCGGGAGATGGCGGTCAGAATTGGCTCTTCCATGCGAAGTTTGGGCGTCCACCAGGGACTGGCACCCGTGCTGGACGTCGTCCGCGATTTCCGGTGGGGCCGCGTCGAGGAAACCATCGGTGAGGACCCCTACCTGGTGGGCACGGTCGCGACTGCCTACGTCCAGGGGCTCGAATCCACCGGCATTGTCGCCACCCTCAAGCACTTCGTGGGCTACTCGGCGTCCCAGGCCGGCCGCAACCACGCCCCCGTCTCCATGGGCCCCCGCGAACTCGCCGACGTCATGCTGCCGCCGTTTGAAATGGCGATCCGCCACGGCGGCGCACGCTCTGTGATGCACGCTTATACCGACGTCGACGGCGTACCTGCCGCCGCGAACCACGAACTACTCACTGGGCTTCTTCGTGAGGAGTGGGGTTTCGCCGGCACGGTGGTGGCCGACTACTTTGGGATCGCGTTCCTTGACGTCACGCACGGTGTGGCGGCCGATTCCGGTGACGCCGCCGTGCTCGCGCTGCGGGCCGGCGTCGACGTTGAACTTCCCACCGTCAACTGCTTCGGTGAGCCGCTGGCCGCACGCGTTCGCGAGGGCGCCGTGGACGAATCCGTGGTTGATTCGGCGCTTCGACGAGTTCTTGCCCAGAAGGCCGAGCTTGGTCTCTTGTCGCCGGACTTCTCCGCAGTGCCGGCTGCCCTTTCCGGCCCCATTGAACTGGATCCTGCCGCGGACCGGGCGTTGGCGAGGGAGCTCGCTGCAGAGTCGTTGGTGCTGCTGAGCAACCGGGCCTTCGCCGGGTCGCCTGCATTGCCCCTTTCTGGTTCCGGAACGATTGGCGTTGTTGGGCCGTTGGCCGACGACCCGTTCGCCATGCTGGGCTGCTACTCCTTTGACGCCCACGTGGGGGCTTCCCACCCGGACGTACCGATGGGCATTTCCGTCCCGACAGTCACGGGTGTGGCTTCCTCGCGCTTCCACTCCGTGGTGAGTTCCGTGACAGGGAATTGTGAGTCAGCCACTGACGCCGAGATTTCCGCAGCCTGCGATGCCGCCGCCTCCGTGGATACCTGCGTTGTGGTGGTTGGCGACAACGCCGGACTGTTCGGCCGGGGCACGTCAGGTGAAGGAAACGACGCCGCCGATCTCCGCCTTCCCGGGGACCAGCACCACATGCTGGACCGAGTCCTCAGCGCCTGCGCCGAATCCGGGACCCGTTCCGTGGTGGTGGTACTCAGCGGCCGGCCTTATGCACTCGGCGACTTCGTGGAACGCGCCGATGCGATCGTGCAAGGCTTCTTCCCGGGCGAAGAGGGCGGCGAGGCACTCTGGGACGTGCTGACCGGCGTCGTCAATCCCTCCGGAAAGCTTCCCGTTTCTGTGCCCCGCTCCCCCGGCGGACAACCAGGAACGTACCTTCACTCGCGGTTGTCCGGGCCTACCGAAGTCAGCGCACTGGACCCGTCCCCGCTGTTCGGCTTCGGGCACGGTTTGTCATATACGAGCTTCGAGCTCTCAGACCACCAGTGCAGCGCTCCCGCGATGCCGACGTCGGGCTCGGTCACCATCAGTTGTACGGTGACGAATACCGGTGCCCGCGCTGGCGCTGAGGTAGTGCAGCTGTACTTGGAGGACCCG
This sequence comes from Paenarthrobacter sp. 10L412, assembly GCF_056395565.1. NCBI lineage: Bacteria > Bacillati > Actinomycetota > Actinomycetes > Micrococcales > Micrococcaceae > Paenarthrobacter > Paenarthrobacter sp. 10L412. Next base: position 229,577 of record NZ_JBFTJT010000008.1, read on the forward strand.
GTGGGCGAGGTTGTTCGTCCCGTGCGCGAGCTCATCGGTTACGCCCGGGTAGAGCTGGAAGCCGGCGCGTCCGGCGTCGTGGATTTTGTTGTCCACGCCGACCGGACATCCTTTACCGGACTGGACCTTGCCCGTGTGGTGACCCCTGGCCTGGTGAAACTGCATGTGTCTACGTCCAGTACCTGCGATGTGCATACTCACGAGGTGATCCTGCATGGGCCGCGACGGGTTGTGGGCTTTGAGCGGGAGATGCTGACGCCGGTGGAGGTGCGGGCATTGGCCTAATTGCGGTCTGTAGGCTGTGGAGATGCTCCCACTTTCCACGGTCAGACTGCGGTTCCGCGAGATGACGCCTGCCGATCTTGAGGCTATGGCCGACATGCTCGGCGATCCTCAGGTCATGGCGTACTACCCCGCTCCGAAGTCACGGGAAGAAGCTGCGGCTTGGATCGCTTGGAACGAGGCCAATTACGCTCGCGACGGGTACGGGTTGTGGGTTCTGGAAACGCACGACGGCGGTTTTGTGGGCGACTGCGGGCTGACCTGGCAAACAGTGAATGGGCGCCGCGAGCTGGAAGTCGGCTACCACGTGCGATCGGACCTCCAGGGGCGAGGCTACGCCAAGGAAGCTGCTCAAGCTTGCGTTGATTTTGCCCGGGACGAGGCTCGTGTCGACCGTCTCGTGGCCATCATCCACCCCGACAACATCGCCTCCCGCCGGGTCGCCGAACACATCGGGATGACCCATTGGGAAGACGACCTCGGGGGCTCGATCGTTCGGACAGTGATGGGGATTGAGCTGAACTCCGTGGGGTCCTGACCTTGTTTGGTCTCGGTTCAGCCGTGATGCACCCCATTTGGGTTGCAAAACGGCCGCCTTGGATTCAAAGGAGGTCGGGAAGACAAGGCCCTGAGCGTCAAAGGAGTGAGTTTCAGGCGATCCGCGCGTCGGTGTCAGGGTCTTGTCGCACGCCGAGCATTCCAGCGATTCTGCCTTCTAGCGCGGCAACGGTCGCCTCCGGAAGGACGATGAGGCCATCGAGTTCCTTGCGCGCACGCTTGTACGCCGTTTGACGTTCTGCCGGGGTAGCCGCGGAGTCTTCTGCAATGCGCAGCAGCTTCCTCGCCGTTGCCAGTCTTTGACGCTCCGGGCCGGTGAAGTTGCTGTCCTTGATGCGCCTGGCCTCGCGTTCGCCCACATCGAAAGCGAGTTCGAAGCTGTGGACAGCGGCACGATACTCAGCCAGCCGGGCCGGCGTCGTTATGTCCTGTGGCGCGGCGGGCCGCAGTCCATCCGCTTCCTTTTTGGCGCGGAGGAAGGCTACCGTTAGCGGCTCGCGGACGTCGGTCATCAGCGGGTAGTCGATGAGCTTCCCAACGTCCAGCTCGTAGTCCAGCCACTTATGGTTCACGGCATCGTGCGTTGTCATCAAGGAGATAACCTCGGCCTGGTTAGCCTGCTCGTGCACCGCAAGCTGGTTCTTCAACTTGTACAACTCCACCTTGCGGCGATGGCGCTCCTCGCTTGCTTTGGACCACGACCTTGCCCACCCGCCAGCCATCCCGCCGATAGGAAAAATGAGCCACCAGTAACTGCCAAGAAAGTCGAAGAGGGGTTCCACAGATTCATCCTCCCACTTCGAAGCCCACCTCGTCCGTGGGCTTAGGCTGAGTCAGCGGTGCGTGAGCATGAGAGATTCTTACTCTCAAGCTGTTTATTGATAAGCCAGTCTGGATCACTGGGTAGGCTCCTTCTGACCAGCTTTTCCCTTTGGAAGGACACACATGCCAATCACGAATGACCACAACGACGTGGCATCCGGCGCCGAATCCACTCAGCCTCTCAACGTCGTCGTTGCGGGATCCACCAGTGCCGCGGGTCAGGCCGTGGTCGGTTCGCTGGTTGCCCTTGGAGCCCGTGTGGCCGCCGTGGATCTGGACGCTGCGCGCCTTGAAGCACTCGCGGCCTCCCACGACAGTGTGGTGCCCTACACCTGCAACCTTTCGGACCCGGAGTCGGTCGAAGCCCTGGCAGGTTCCGTCAGGAGCGAGTTCGGATCGGTGGATGGACTGATTCACCTCGTCGGCGGATGGCGTGGCGGCGAGGGTATCGTCGGACAGAGGGACGAGGACTGGGACGTCCTGCACACGAGTATCATGACGACGCTCCGGAATACCTCCCGTGCGTTCTACTCCGACTTGGAAGCATCCCCGCGTGGACGCCTGGCCGTCGTCTCGGCTGTCGCTGCAGCCAAGCCCACAGCGTCCGGCGCCAGCTACGCAGCAATCAAGGCTGCTTCCGAGGCTTGGGTCCTTGGTGTCGCGGACGGCTTCGAGGCCGCCCAGTCCGGCCACAAGACTGAGCCCAAGGAGCAGACATCGGCCGCAGTGGTGTTCGTGGTCAAGGCCCTGCTGGACGACGCCATGAAGGCAGCGGCTCCGCACCGCAAGTTCCCGGGCTACACCCACGTCAACGAGCTTGGCGACCACGTCTCCGCTCTCTTCGCGGCCCCGGCTTCCCACCTCAACGGTGCCCGTCAGCACCTTAGCTGAGTCCCGCCGTCGTACTCTGTCGCTAGCATGTCCGTATGGACCAGCGACTGCATTTCATCACGTTTGCCACGTCGGATCTCGATCGAGCCCGTTCGTTCTACAAGGACGGGCTCGGTTGGGATCCGCTCATGGACGTGCCCGGTGAGATCATTTTCTTCCAGGTCGGACCGGGCTTGATGCTTGGCCTGTTCGATGCTGAAAAGTTCAATCAAGACCTCAACAGCGCCATTTCGACGAACAGCACCTTTCCGACGGGCAGCGACGTTCCGACGAGCAGCGTCAGTGGCGTGACTCTTTCGCATAACGTCGATAGTGCGGCCGAAGTGTCCAGCACTATCGACAAACTGGTAGCTGCCGGGGCAACCGTGCTGAAGCCCGCCCAGGCCAGTGCTTTCGGGGGCATTTTCCACGGCCACGTCAAGGATCCGAACGGCATCGTCTGGGAGATCGCGCACAACCCGGGCTGGAGGATCGACGACGACGATACGGTGGTTTTCGGATGAGTGTCTTCCCGCCCACCTTCGCTGAGGACGTCATCAACCACGACGTCCGCTCCCAGTTCGATGCATTCCTTGATGAGCATCGGCGAGCACTTTACGAGTCGTTGGACGGGCTAACGGAGGAGCAAGCGCGGCGCCCGTTGGTCCCTTCGCGAACAACGCTTTTGGGGTTGCTGAAGCACGCCACGTTCGTGGAAAAGGTGTGGTTCGACGAGGCCATCTCGTGCCGGTCCCGCAGCGAAATCGGCATCCCCGCCACGCCTGACGAGTCGTTTATTCTCGAGGACACCGACACCATCGCAAGCATTCAGCAGGCACATCGCGAAGCGTGCGAGGCCTCGCGGCTGGCTGCTTCGGACTTAGGGCTGGACGATCTGGTGCTCGGAAATCGACGCGGCCCGCTCCCCCTCCGCTGGGTGTATCTGCACATGCTGCGCGAGCTCGCGCAACACTGCGGCCATGCGGACATTCTGCGGGAACAAGTCACTAGCAAATAGCCGCAGTTTCCCGCGTTCCCTGGTTCCAAATGCGAGGGAGCTAATAATGTCAGCCCCTGGTGAGAGGCTTTATTCATGGGAAGCATTGGGGACATTCTGGCGCGACGGGCAGCGCTGTCTGGCGCCGCGTTGCGCCCCCGACGCCTTCCCCCCGGAAGCCACACCATCTCTGCCCACGGCCAAGGCGGCCGTGAAAGCCCGACGGCGGTAGTCACCGATTCGGAGAACGCCCGGGCCATGGCGCTGCTTCGCGGCATTAAACCGCAATCCATCGCCGCCCTTAAGGTCGACCCTGAAGTCATCCCTGTTTCCTCGGGACTAGACGGTGCGCTGGCTGACAGCGTTGAGGCGTTGGAATCGCTGCGCTCCGTCACTGTGGCCGGTGCCCTGACGTTCGGGTTTGCCGAGGCCGTGCGGTTCGCCGGGCAGGTGGAGGAGATCTCCCGCACCGTGGAGTACCTGCAGGTCATCGCGGCGCAGGCAGTGGAACGGACCCGCACGCAAGCCCAGCAGGCACGGCCCTCATCCGCTGCGGGCACGGGATGGCAGACAGGCTGGACCGACCCCGGAACCACAGGCACTGGAACCACACACCCTGCGGCCCCGGCCCCGGCAGCAGCAGGACCAAACCCCGCCACCGCCACCGCCGCCGCAGACGCTGCTGCGGTGGCGGATGATGGCTACCGGAACGCCGCGGAATTCCTGCGCGCGAGCCTGCGGATCAGCAAAAGCGAAGCCAACCGCCGGCTCGCCCTGGCCTCCGAGGTCCTCCCCCGGACCGGAATCGCCGGTCAACACATCCCCGCCCGCCGTGAAATCCTCGCCCAGGCCCTCGAAACCACCCAGATACCTACCCGGTCCGCGAGCATCATCAGCGCAGCCCTGGACAAAGTACGGCTCCTCACCGACGACGACACCCTCACCCGGATGGAACACGCCCTCACCCGCACCGCCATCGAATCCGACCCCGACTTCGTCCTGAAAATGACCAAACGCTGGAACGACCAGATCGACCAGGACGGACCCGAACCCAGCGAAGAAATCCTCCGCCAACTCCAAGGCGCGTTCTTCCGCCGCCGACGCCGCCACGGGCTCCACCACATCGAAATCTTCGCCACCGCAGAACAATACGAAACCCTTGCCACCGCCATGAACACCGCCACCAACCCCCGACTCACGGGCCACAACGGCGAGCCCGGCACCGCAGCCGCCGGGACAAGCGACGGGAACGGTGACTGCCAAGCACCAGGGTCTGTCCACGGCAGTGACAGCGGAAACAACGACACCGGAAACAAACCAACCGGACCGGACCTGGACCGGCGTTCCCGGCCCATGAAACTCCTCGACGGACTCGTCGGAGCCTGCGCGGTCGCCCTGACTACCGGGAAACTGCCAGCCAACGGCGGACTCCGCCCCCAAGTCACGGCCACCATCGACTGGCGGGACCTCGTCCAACAACTCACCCGCACAGCCACCACCCCGCCCGGCGCGGCCACCACCCCCAGCGAAGTAACCACCCAGACCACTGGACCTGACCCGCAACAGCTGCGGCTCAGCACCGGCACCGCTACCTTCGTCGGCCCGATGCACCCCAACACCATCCGAAAAATCGCCTGCGACGCGGACATCCTCCCCGTCCTGCTCGGCAGCGACTCCCGCGTCCTGGACATCGGCCGCACCACCCGGATTTTCCCGCCCCACATCCGCAAAGCCATCGCTGCCCGGGACCAAGGTTGCGCGTTCCCCGACTGCACCATGCCCGCCCCCTGGTGCGAAGCGCACCACATCACCTACTGGTCACACGGCGGCCCCACGTCCACCGATAACGGCACCCTGCTCTGCAGCCACCACCACCACGTCATCCACAAGGAACAATGGCGGATCGACATGACCACCGGCGTGCCCTGGTTCACCCCACCACCACACATCGACCCCCACCAAACACCACGACGCAACCACCACCACACACCCCT